>CAZVTL010000215.1:3571-6821 GCA_964630075.1 uncultured Tangfeifania sp. | reverse complement strand
TGATGTAGCTCACCTTCAGTGCAATTTCTTTCATTCCCATTGCCGGGAAGCGGGCCTTCAGGATACTTCCTTTTTGGATATCTGAGAGAAGCTCCTCCCTAAGGTTGAAGGTGATCCAGGTATCAGAGAGGTCAACGATGGTAACCACCGGATATCCGGCCGGAATTAGTTCGCCCCGCTCTGAAAGGATGTTGGCTACCTCCCCCTGAATTGGAGAAGTAACCCTTCGTTCGTTCAAATAGGAACTAACCTCGCTCACCAATCCTTCTGCTTGCAGGAAAAGTGCGCCAGCTGCATCCTTGTCTTCTGAACGAACCCCGTTTTTAGCCTTTTGATAGATCGAGTGTGCCGCCTTCTCTGTCTCAACGGCTGCTTTCATCTTTGTCTCAACTTCATCTTTTTGCTGTTCCGGAACCACCCCTTCCTTGTAGAGGTTCAAAACCCTTGCATAGGTTTTCGTGGCATATTCTGCTGCTGCAAGTGCTGTCTGCCAACTGTTGAAGGCAGCCTGGATGTCCTCTTTTTGCGCACCATTCTTGGCTTTGTCCTTTTGCGCACCAGCTGCCTGGCGCACGGCTGAAGCCTGGCTCATTTTTGCCTCCAGTTCCGGAGAGCTCAATGTATAAAGCAACATGCCCGGATAGACCACATCTCCTTTTCGGACCGCTAATGTATCAATGCGTCCAATGAGTTTGGAGGCAACTTTGATCTGGGTTGCCTCTACTTCACCCTGTATCTCCAGTGGATCCGGTCTGTATAATATGGAAATGGCATATACCATCAACAACAGTAGCACCCCCATGGCAACGCCAATGAGGTAATTCCTGGTCTTGCTCCCGAATACGATTTTTGGAGGAATCTTTGTCTTTAACTTTTCCATCACTTTTTTGTCATGTTTGATCACCCTAATTCGAATATTTTTTTATCCTTCAATTTGAAGGAATGCCGCTTTCCATTTTTGCCATGTATTGAATGTACCGATCCGTTATGCCGGCATAATAGAGCAATTTTGAGAGGGAGACATCATACCCGTACATGGCCTGCAATTTGTCAATTTTGGTTTTGGCCAATAAAAGGGAGGCATCAGCCACCTGCGCTGTGGTGGCCATCCCTTCACCAAAAGCCTTGTTCCGAACCCTGTAATACTCCAGGGCAAGTTCCATTGCAGCATCCAGCATCTGCAATTGCTCGCGGTACATTCCTGTCTCCTGGTAATATTTGTGGATGGCAGTGTGAATGTCGGAAGAGCTTTTTTGATAGTAATCTTCCACTTGTAATTTTTGGTAAGACAAGGCTTTGATTTTGTTGTTTTGAGACAGTCCTTCGAATAGGTTCCATTTCATGCCAATTCCCACCATATAGCCAGGCAGGTAAGGAGATAGATCTTTGCTGGCAAGGTCATACATCCCTGAAATGGCAATGGTTGGGAATTGTCCTGATTTTTCTGCCTTGTATCCTTCGTTGACCAGCTCTTTTTTCTTTGCAACCTGGGCGAGCAAAGGACTTTTCTCAAGCGCCATACGGTAGAAAAAGTCTATGTTTTCCAGTGAATCAAGATAGAACAGATGGGTTGTTGGTTGTACCTGGTAGGATCCCTCAGTCGCAAGGGTGTTGAGTAATGCATCGTTGAGCTGCTCATTTTGTCTGACAGATTTCTGCCATTCCCTTTCAGCCTCTGCGCAATAAAGTTTGGCATTCAGCAATTCTACCTTCGCAATTTGACCCTCCTTTTGAAGTTTTTCGGCATCCCGGTAGTGGTGTTCCATGGTGCTTTTTACCTCTGCTCTTACGTTCAATGCCTCTTCTGCCAGGGCTTTACCAAAGTACCTTTCGATCAGTTCATTGGTTAGTTCGTATGATTTCTGGATGTTCTCGATGGTGACTGCCTCATATTTGATTTGGGAAGCCCTGTTGGCAGCATGAATTTTTCCGCCTGTGAAGATGGGCCAGAGAAATCCTGCACTGAGTGTTGCAAACTGCCTTTCCTGGATGGTTAGATCCCAGTTGGCGCTGGCAACGCTGTTCATGCCATCCAGCATCTTCTTTCGCATTACTTGGGTAGATATATTTTCAGGTAAGATGGGTATGGTTCCGCTGGTAGCAGGATCAGGGTTTGGAATGCCACTGAATACCCCATAGTTGCCCAATGACTGGTACAGGGGAGTGACGGCGTCCCGCACGGGAGACAAATCAAAATGAATTTTGTCTTCCATCAGGTTGTATCCTGCATGGAGGGAGATTTTTGGGAAATACAGCCCTTTGGTGCTCTTTCGCTCTTGCTCCATTTGTTGAAGCTGGTGAACGGATTGCTTGATCAGGTAGTTGTTGCGCAGTGTCAGCTGCAGCGCTTCTTCGAAGGAGATTCTCCTGATTTCTGTCCTGTCTTCTGATCTGGCTGATAATGAAAGGAATATCAGTAAAATCAATGGTATTTTCCAATGGATAGACTGGTACATTCTGTCTATTTTAATGCGTTTATACAAAATTCCACAACCTTTCTCTTGTCAGAATCACTCCATTCCTTGATTCCAAAGAATGCTTTGATACGAAGGTTGATAAACTCAATCGGATAGATGATGACCATTGAATAAACCTCCTCAATCGTGAGTGCTTCGTTAAACTCTTCATTTCTGATACCGATATCTATCACTTGCTGGCAAAGAACTTCTATTTCATTCCGCTGTTGTTCCGATATTTGAAAATTGTAATCGTGCATGAGGACATGTATGAACCTTATTTCATGCTGTGCGGTTTCAGCCAAAACAAACAGTTCTCCAATGAGCAATTCTATCACCGATGAGATGGTTAATTCCTGGTGTAAAAATTCTTTAAGTTTGACAATCAGGTGATTAATTCTTCCATACAAAAGTGCAGTCACCAATCCTTGTTTGCTGCTGTAGAATCGGTATAGATAACCTTCAGCAACTCCAGCTTTGTTTGCAATGGCAGATATCGAGGCGCCACCGTAACCTTTTTCCACCACAAGTTCCAGGGTCGCTGCATGAATCCGTGCCAATTTGCTTTCATCCACCAATCGTGCCATTTTATTGTATTTATAAATGAGTGATTATTCATTCAAAATTCAAATGTATTTCTCTTTCACAACTCAACCAAATAATCTGAGTAATTTTCATTATTATTTAACAATGGGTGAATTGGTCTTCCACTGACAGAGGGGTCAAAAACCGTGAAAAAGATCTATTCTTCACACCAAGCTGAAAAAATTACAATGACGATAAAATGTTGGATG
>CAZVTL010000215.1:0-3561 GCA_964630075.1 uncultured Tangfeifania sp. | reverse complement strand
GGAAATTAACCACCTTTGTAGATGGCAGATATTACGAATGACTTGCAAATGGTGAAATTTTTCCCACATAAGAGAGCCGGAGGTGCGCTGATCCTGGTTTTGGTGCTTTTGGGACTGATACTGCAGCAGGAGCTGCTCAGGGCTCAGCCATTTGTTCGGGTGAATTCAGGGACCAAATCAAATATCTTTCGCATCAACATGCTGAATGACAAGGAGGGCTTTTTTCTGACGGATAAAGTTTATACCCTGACCCAGGGCGTTGAATGGAAGAAATCGGACCTAAATGTCAACCGTTCAATAGCGCTGTTTGCTGCCAATTCGGTCAATGATTTCTGGTATACCACCAATTTGGAAAACAGCACCTCGGTGATCTATCATTCCAAAGATGGTATAGTAGAAAGCATGATGGGCCCTTTTGGGGTAGTTGTTTATGCCATGTTTATTACCCCTGAAAATGTTGCTTTTTTTTCGAGCTCTTCTGAAGTGGCTGTTTTCGAGGAAGGTAAATTCAAGAGAATTGAGTTGGTGCCCTCCAAGGCAGTTGTGAAGAAAATTATTGGAAGAAACAGCCACCTTTTTTGGATTCTTACCAGTGAAAATGAGATGTATGTCTACAGTGGTTTAAAGTACAAAAGAATTCTGGAGGATAAAAGAGTCACTGATTTTACCATGCTGGATGAAAAAGGCGGGTACGCTTTGTGCGGCAAGGAGATCGTAAGATTTGAGGGGCTGGAATCCCAGAACTGGATGACCAGTGATATGTTTGAAAATACAGAACGAATTTTTAAATCACCCAAAGGGGATATCTGGTTGATCGGCTCCTCCTCAAAGATTCTTCGAATATCGAACAGGAAGGTGGAAGATCATTCGATCACAGAAAGGATTTCCCTTACCGACTTGTCATTTGCAGGAGAAGATGAGGTATGGATATCTGGCACCGACGGAGTCCTTTTATACAAGGGTTACAAGGTATTTCCTGTTTTCGAGAAGGGAAATCCTGGTTTCTCCTCTTTTAAATTAACCAATTTTGGTATCGATCTCGACAATGAATATGGTGTTGGACTTGCAGATTTCAATGGAGATGACAAAACCGACATTTTTGCAGTGTGTATTTCTGATTTTAATAGACTGTTTATTAATCAATTGGGTAGTGAAGATGCTGCTTTTGCCGGGAATTTTTTCAGAGACGAGGGGGTGATCCGGAAATCTGAAGGCACTTTTGATACCAAAAGCGAATTCAGCTATGCCGAGCTAAAACTGGGGGTAACGGTGGCAGATGTCGATAACGACGGAGATGAGGATATTTACGTTTGCTATCTTAACTCAAGAAATAAACTTCTGCTGAACAATGGAAATGGCATATTCAGGGACGTTTCTGACCAGCCAAACCGGGCATGCGAGAATTTCAAGCGTTCAAGTGCTGCCGTATTTGCAGATGTTGATTTAGATGGGAATGTTGATCTCTACGTAACAAGTGAAAATGGCTCCAATAAATTCTTTCACAACGATGGTACAGGGCATTTCAGGGATTATACCGCAGAGGCTGGACTTGCAACAGTTTCAGGAGGATCCTGTGCTACTTTCAGTGATATTAACCAGGATGGGTATCCCGATTTGTGTGTTACATTTTGGTACCAGAAAAACAGGATTTACCTGAATGAATCCTGGCATGGCAGAATTAATTTCAGAGATATTACAGAGGAGACGGATCTTGCAAAATCATCACCTGTAAAAACCAATGGTGCAACCTTTGCCGATATCAACAACGATGGTTTTCCAGATCTGTTTATAGCCAACAAAAACGAGGAAAACAAATTGTACCTGAACAATGGAGCAGGTATCTTCATAGATGTTACAGCAAGTTACCTCGAAAAAAACACCTATCTGTCGAATGGTGCCGTGATCGCTGATTTTGATTTGGATGGATACCAAGATCTCTACCTCTCAAATATTGGAAGCAATATCTTGTACAAAAACATCAGCGGTTTATTCTTTAAGGATGTAACAGCATACTTTGGAGCTGAAATGAGTGGCTATTGCACGGGTGCTGCGGTTGCTGATTTTAACAACGATGGTAACAGTGACATTTATGCTGCCAATTTTCTGGGAGGCAGTAGCAAGGTCTTTGTCAACCAGAGCAGAAATAAGCAGACAATTAAAGTAAAACTGGAAGGTACGCATTCCAACCGTGATGCCATTGGCGCCAAAATCTATCTCTATGCAGAGGATCAGGAAACCGGGAAAGTTACGCTGGATGGCTTTCAGGAGATCAGCGGTGGCGGTGGTTATGCATCGATCTCTGCCAAAGAGGCAATTTTTCCATTGAGAACTGGATATAAGTATTTTGCCATAGTTAAATTTCCATTTCCCGGAAGCGAGAAAAGAGTAGACGATTTAAAACCGGGTGTGTTGAAGATTAGTGAAGAATCTGGATTAAGCGTCTATTCTGTTCGGTTGGCAAAAGTAATTCAAAGAGTCGTCAAGGATCCTGATATTTTGAAAGAGTATGCCAAGGCTGGAATTTTGCTTCTCCTGTTTTTCGTTTATTTCAGGCTGTTTATTCACGGGAATAGCAGGGTCAACTGGATAAGGAAGATTTCGGTGGTGGTGATTTTTATTCTTGCCCTGTTCCTAATTTTTTTCTTCCTCTACAGCGCTTCCCACCTGTTGTTTTTTGTTCCGATTTTCATCGCAATCGTGCTGTTGGTCATTACCCATTTGGTAACGGAACGTATTCAGATTGCAGATGAAGTGTCGAAACAACGTCTGAGTCTAAGGGAAAAGATATCACGTGATTTGCACGATGACCTCGCATCGACCCTTGGCAGTATTGCTATTTACGCAGATACAATGAAAAGGATGACAGACCCTGTATTGGTTGAAGACAATAATTTGCCATCGAAGATTGCTGATTTGACCCAGTCAGCCTTGCAGTCTATTACCGATATAATCTGGATGACCTCACCCAGGAATGATACCCTGCAGGGACTGCTTGCCAAGGTAAACAACCTGTTGTATGAGGTTTTGACGGATATAGGTATTCAGTACCATGCCGATATCAATACTCCGGATCAGATGATTTTCATGCAGGATGAACTTAAAAATGATACTTTTTTGATCTTGAAAGAGGCAGCTCACAATATCATTCGTCATTCCGAGGCAAAGAATGTGACATTTATTGCCGAAGTCAATGACCATATTTGTACCATCAGTCTGATCGACGATGGAATAGGATTTGACGAGCATCGCCTCAAATTGGCGATATCTCATGGCAATGGACTGCTCAATATCCGTCAAAGGGCCCTGGAGTCAAAAATTGACCTTGCCATACATACACACCCGGGGAAGGGAACATTTATTCATATGGCATTTCAAATATGACCCCAAAGGGCTATGGTCATTTCAAATAATAATTGGTTACTTAGAAAAAAAATGCAATGACTGTCTCCGTAGGTATTGTGGAAGATCATGCAGAGTTCAGAAAGAGCCTGGTCTTTTTGGTTTCATCCATCGATGATTACGAGGTGATCTGGTCTTTTGGTTCTGTCGAAGAGGCGATTG
>CAZVTL010000214.1:528-6863 GCA_964630075.1 uncultured Tangfeifania sp. | reverse complement strand
TCCGATAATGGCCAAACCACCCAGCGCCCTTGTTTCAGGAGTAAGTTTGATGTCGGTACCGCGACCTGCCATGTTTGTGGCAATTGTGACTGTCCCAAATTTCCCGGCCTCGGCAACGATATCTGCTTCACGCTGGTGCAACTTGGCATTCAGCACCTGGTGCTTGATTCCACGCATTTGAAGCATCCTGCTAAGCAACTCTGAAATTTCAACCGAGGTTGTTCCCACCAGCATTGGCCGGCCAATTTTGTTCAAGCGAACAATCTCTTCGATAATCGCCTTGTATTTTTCATTCTTGGTCTTGTAAACCAAATCCTCATAGTCTTTCCTTGAAATAGGCTGATTGGTTGGAACTACCACTACTTCAAGCTTATAGATACTCCACAACTCTCCTGCTTCAGTCTCAGCAGTACCAGTCATACCGGCTAGTTTGTGGTACATCCGGAAGAAATTTTGCAATGTAATGGTGGCAAATGTCTGGGTTGCGGCTTCCACCACTACTTTCTCCTTGGCTTCGATCGCCTGGTGCAATCCATCCGAATAACGACGACCCTCCATGATACGTCCTGTCTGCTCATCCACAATTTTCACCTTGTTTTCAATGACCACATATTCGATGTCTTTTTCGAACATGGTATAAGCCTTCAGCAATTGGTTAACCGTATGAACACGTTCTGACTTGATGGCAAAATCCTGCATCAAAAGGTCTTTTTTTTCTACCTTTTCGTTTTCAGATAAAATGGAATCATTTTGGATGTCTGCAATTTTTGCACCCACATCCGGGAGAATAAAGAATCCCTGGTCTGAATTGTTGGTAGAAAGGATGTCAATACCCTTGTCGGTCAGTTCAACCGAGTTTTGTTTCTCTTCTATGATGAAATAGAGCTCATCGGTTACAAGGTGCATGTTTTTGCTGTTGTCCTGCATGTAGAAGTTTTCTGTCTTCAACATCTTGGCCTTGTTCCCCTCTTCACTCAGGAAACGAATCAATGGCTTGTATTTTGGCAAGCCTTTGTATGCACGAAGCAGTGCCATGGCACCCTCTTCTGCCTCCTCTTTGTTATTGGAATTGATTTTTTTCTTGGCATCCACCAACAATTGATTGACCAATTGACTTTGCATTTTAACCAGATGCTCAATGGGCGCTTTAAGCACATCAAAAAGCTGGTTTTCACCCTTGGGAATAGGTCCTGAAATAATCAATGGGGTACGAGCATCATCAATCAACACAGAGTCTACCTCATCCACGATGGCATAATGGTGTTTGCGCTGCACCAGATCGGCAGGGTCTGTTGCCATATTGTCACGCAGGTAATCAAATCCGAATTCATTGTTTGTTCCAAAGGTTATATCCGCATTGTAGGCTCTCCTTCTTTCTACGGAGTTTGGTTGGTGCTTGTCAATACAATCCACAGAAAGCCCGTGAAACTGGTAGATTGGTCCCATCCACTCTGAGTCACGTTTGGCCAGGTAATCGTTCACTGTAACAATATGCACTCCCCTGCCAGCAAGGGCATTCAGGAACACCGGTAATGTGGCTACCAGGGTTTTACCTTCACCCGTTGCCATTTCTGATATTTTGCCTGTATGAAGGACATATCCTCCAATCAACTGAACATCGTAATGTACCATGTTCCAGGTCTGCAGGGTTCCTCCTGCTACCCAACTGTTCTTGAAGATGGCCTTCTCCCCGTCTATGGTTACAAAATCTTTGGTTGCAGCGAGTTCCCTGTCATAATCCGACACAGATACAACAATTTCCTGATTTTCAAAAAACCGGCGGGCTGTATCCTTGACAATGGCAAAGGCTGTTGGCAGAATCTCCTTCAGCACCTCTTCGATCTTTTTGGTGATGATCTCCTCCAATTTGTCTACCCTATCATAAAGCTTCTCTCCCTCTTCAATCGGGATTTCACCACTCTCTGCACGCTCTTTTAAGGCAACAATCTCCTCCTCTTCAGCTTTGATGAAATCACTCACCTGCTTTTTAATCCGGAGTGTCTCTGCCCGTAACTCATCGTTCGAGAAACCGGTAATTCTGCTGTATTCGGCCTTGATCATGGAAATGACTGGCATGACCTCCTTGATGTCACGGTCTGATTTATTGCCCAGCAGACCTTTTAATAAATTTCCAAAAATTGACATATGTATAAGTATCTTATTTCTATTGTATCCTATTTTAAAGCTCTCACAAAGGTAATTGAAATGTTGCAACGAATGAAATATAAGACCATCTAAAACCTGTCAGGTTCCAAAATCCCGACAGGTTTCCAGCGATTTGTCAGTATTTCCTTCAAAAAAGAATCCACAAATATTATACCAGAATATTTGTGGATTACTCCCTATAGCTTTTGCCCGGGGACCTTTGCGCTATATCAAGGCATTCCTATGCTTTTGCAGGGAAAGGATTAACGAATACCCTGGCTTGCATTTCACGGTCCATCATTAGCAAGCCTTGTCCTTCACCATTGATCAATTTGAGGTTATTGAGAATTTGCTCAACATTGGCTTCTTCTTCAACTTGTTCATCTACAAACCACTGCAAGAAACTCTTTGTGGCATGATCACTTTCGTGGATGGCCACATCCATCAAGTTATTGATCAAGCCGGTAACTGTAATTTCATGGGCAAGGGTTTTTTGGAACACCTGGAGCACATTGTCAAAATCTACTTCAACCTCACCGATTGGGGCAAGTTCTACACGTCCACCTCTTTCCAGCACATAATCAAAAAAATGGGTGGCGTGAGCCAGCTCTTCCTGGTATTGTACTTTCATCCAGTTCGCACATCCTGCCATCCCCATAGACTGGAAGTAGGCGGACATCGACAGATAGAGGTATGCAGAATGAAATTCCGCATTGATCTGCTTATTTAAAGCTATTTCAATAGGTTTCTTTAACATGATACAAAATTTTAATATTCTGTTTATACTTTAATCATCTTTGTAAACTTAAGTAACTTTGGTTTACTTAGTTCACTTCATCCTTTCGTTCAGCTCATCCACGAGTGCTTCCATGAATTTCTCCGTTGTCAGATAATTCTCGGACGTAAGTTTATCCCCATATATGGAGAGTGCAAGGTCTTTGGTCATTTTGCCGGACTCGACCGTATCGATGCAAACCTTTTCCAACAAGGCAGAAAAATCACGCAAAGGTTGATTTCCATCCAGTTTGCCCCTGAAATCAAGTCCGCGGGTCCAGGCAAAGATGGAAGCAATCGGATTGGTAGAGGTTGGCCTGCCTTTCTGGTATTCACGGTAGTGACGGGTTACAGTGCCGTGGGCTGCTTCTGCCTCCATGGTTCCACCATCCGGAGTCAGCAATACGGAGGTCATCAGCCCCAGTGAGCCAAAGCCCTGCGCAACGGTATCCGACTGAACATCGCCATCGTAGTTTTTGCACGCCCAAATGAAATTACCATTCCATTTCAGGGCTGATGCAACCATGTCGTCAATCAGTCGATGTTCATAGGTAATGCCAATCTTGTCGAATTCAGATTTATAATCGTTCAGGAAAATCTCCTCGAAAATATCCTTGAAGAATCCATCGTATTTTTTCAAAATGGTGTTCTTGGTAGAAAGGTAGAGCGGCCACTTTTTGGTAAGCGCCATTTTGAAGCAGCTGTGTGCAAAACCCCGGATCGACTCTTCTGTGTTGTACATGGCCAGCGCCACACCCGGACCGTCAAAATGGAATACGTCGTGCACATCCTGTACTGTTCCATCGTCTGATTTGAAGCACAAAGTCAACTTTCCCGGACGATCCACTACGATATCCGTTGCTCTGTACTGGTCCCCGAAAGCATGGCGCCCAATCATTATTGGTGCAGTCCACTGTGGAACCAGGCGGGGTACATTTTCAACAACGATTGGTTCGCGGAAGATTGTTCCATCGAGGATATTCCGGATGGTACCATTTGGGGATTTCCACATTTTTTTAAGGCCAAACTCCTTTACACGGGCCTCATCCGGAGTGATGGTGGCACATTTGATCCCCACTTTGTATTGTTTGATCGCATTGGCTGCATCAATGGTGACCTGATCATCTGTCTGGTCACGGTATTCGATACCAAGATCGAAATATTTGATCTCTACATCTACGAAGGGCAAAATTAATTGCTCCCTGATCATTTTCCAGATAATTCTGGTCATTTCATCCCCGTCAAGTTCTACTACCGGGTTTGTTACTTTAATCTTTGCCATATCCTGCAATTTTCTATTTGGAATTTTACTTTTTTGGAGCCATAAAAGTACGAATTTATGGTTGACATCCAAGCCCTTCAATACCCAAAAAATGAGATTTTGATTGGCTAATCAAAATCCAGTCCAAACCGTTGTTTCATTGCGTTCAGAATGGAATACCTGGCAGCCAGGGCATTGAATTTTTCCTGGTTGGTATAGGGCTTGTTCATGATCTCTTCCAGATTTTCTGTCACGTTGAAATCAACTGTAATTTGATCGTTGTGCAAATATTTGTGGAGATGTGCCAGCAGCTTAGGTTTGACATCCAGTGTGATCCGCTGTCGTTGAACCTCATTGTCCAGGCTGTAGGTGACTACAAAGTTTTCATTCAACATTGGTTCCCTCACAGAAAGTGCCGATCTGAGTTGAGCTGCATCAACAGTCTCAGCAAATACCTTCCAGGTATTGGTCAACTCTTCCGCATTAAATGGTTGCAAATTAAGGTTGGCTTTGCTGCTTACTTGTGGACTTCCTGATGCTGCCGTGTCCAGATGATCCCCGTTCAACATGCCTGATATAGAGGGAGTCGATAGGTTTTCAGTCTTCATGTACCTGCTTCTTCGATCCTTGTCATTAAGATGACTTGCAGGTGTACTTTTTGCTGTTTGAACTGTAGGATTTACCTGTACCACTGGTATCAAAACCGGAGCTGTTTCAGTTGCAGCAACTGCCGTATCTGCAACTGTTCTGGACTCTAGTCCCTCAAAAAGGGACAATAACAGTAGGCTGCCTATAATTTCGTCAACTGTTTTTTTTTTAGTTGCTCCATCAATTGGGCACTTCTTATCAAGGTTAATTCCACAAGAAATCGTTGGTTGGAGGAGTTCCTGTATTGAATATCACAATCAGAAGCTAATATGAGTGCAGCAGTCAAAAAATCTTCCGTACAGAAGGAGGCCTGTTTTCTGTACCGCTCTTTGATCTCACCACCCACTTCAAGCAAAGGAAGGGTCACAACATCGCGGCAGATCAAAAGGTCACGAAAATGCTGAGACAAACCAATAACAAAGTGGTGAGCATTGAATCCCTTTGATAATATTTCATTGAAAATCATCAAATTGCCAGCAACATCTCCTGCCAGGAATCCATCAGTCAACTTGAAATAGTAATCATAATCAAGGACATTTAAATTGGCAATCGTATCCTGGTAGGTTACTTTTTCGCCGCAGAAACTAACTACCTGGTCAAAGATGGAGAGGGCATCTCGCATGGCACCATCAGCCTTTTGTGCTATTACATTCAGGGCTTCTGCATCAATGTTCACTTTCTCCTTCCCGGCAACTTCAAGCAAATGTCTTTCAATATCCGAAATACTGATCCGGTTGAAATCGTAGATCTGGCACCTGGAAAGTATGGTAGGTATAATCTTTTGCTTCTCGGTGGTGGCAAGAATAAATATTGCATGTGCAGGGGGTTCCTCCAGTGTTTTCAAAAATGCATTGAAAGCGGCAGAGGAGAGCATGTGTACCTCATCAATGATGTAAACACTGTATTTGCCAATTTGTGGCGGTATTCTAACCTTGTCAACCAGTGAACGGATATCCTCCACCGAGTTATTGGAGGCAGCATCCAACTCATGGATGTTGTAAGAGCGGTTCTCACCGAATGAGATGCAGGATTCACATTGGTTGCAGGGCTCTGTATCTGCCGAAAGATTGAGGCAATTGATCGTTTTTGCAAATATCCGGGCAGAGGTGGTCTTCCCTACTCCCCTGGGTCCGCAGAAAAGGTAGGCATGTGCCAAATGGTTGCTCCTGATCGCATTTTTCAGGGTAGAGGTAATGGATGGTTGACCTACTACTGTTGTAAAGGTATCCGGACGATATTTGCGGGCTGATACGATGTAATGTTCCATGCAATCTTGACACTAAAAGAATTCCAAAAATAATTGAAATATGGATCGCCACAACCTGCCTGGAGAAGAAGTTATCAACCAAATCGTATAGAGCCAGGGGTTGGGTGCAAATGGCAAGGAAGAAGGGTTTTGGAATATGGAACCTACCCTGTTCAATATCGTACAATCTTACAGTTATCATCTTAAATTATTTTAACCATGAAAAAGATACTATTCTCCCTCGTTCTGCTATTTGTGTTG
>CAZVTL010000214.1:0-518 GCA_964630075.1 uncultured Tangfeifania sp. | reverse complement strand
AGCCAATACCATAGATGGACAGCCTTTTGACCTCTCCACCCTGAAAGGAAAAAAAATTATGGTAGTCAATACAGCCTCCAAGTGTGGCCTGACGCCACAATATGCGCAGCTTGAAAAACTTTACGAAAAATACAAAAACCAGAATTTTGTGATCATTGGTTTCCCTGCCAACAATTTTGCCTCCCAGGAACCAGGCAGCAACAGCGAAATCAAGGAGTTCTGTACGCAGAATTATGGTGTCACCTTCCCCATGATGTCAAAAATTTCGGTCAAAGGAGATGACATCGATCAGCTCTATGCCTGGTTGACCAGCAAAAATGAAAATGGAGTGTTGGATGCACCAGTGAAATGGAATTTCCAAAAGTTTCTGATCGATGAAAAAGGTCAGGTTGCAGATGTGGCTCAACCAAAGGATCTGCCCGATAATGACAAAATCATCAAATGGATTGAAGCGAAATAAACAACAAATGTGAAAATTGGAAAATGTGAAAGTGTGAAAATGAACGCTTTGTGCAAAT
>CAZVTL010000213.1:0-6872 GCA_964630075.1 uncultured Tangfeifania sp. | reverse complement strand
CCGCTGATCCGTGCGGGTTTCAAAGAAGATCTTTCGGAGGATGGCAAATTGTTCGTTGCCAATCACCACAGCGCATTTGGTCCCGCCAATATCGAGTCCGATGTAAAAATGACCGGAATTTGAGTCCATCTTGGTAAAATCTTTAGTAGCCATGCGGCATGGATCTAAGACAAAAATCCAGGCAGCCAGTAGTTGTAAGTTTTGAGAACCATAAAAGTAGTTTTTTTCCGGAGTTTTCCCCTTTTCAGGACGATTAGATTTCTGATTTGAAATATGCTGTATCAGGTGATCTGAGGTGGCTGTCTCTTTTCATTGAACCAAACGGGTTTGGCAGCAATCGAAAATTTAAACTGGTACCACTGTAAGGCGATCTTTCTTTTTGTATACCCAACCTCCTGAAACCAACATAACTTCCTCAAAAGCATTGTTATATTTGTATGGACCGTTACATCATCAAGATGGGAAAGATTTTCAATGTTATTGTTGTCGTTATTTGTGCATTCGAATTCTCAATTGGAGGCCTATTTGGCCAAAAGGGTCCTACTTATCAAGTTTTGCAGGAGGGATTCAAAAATCCTCCTCCATCTGCCCATCCCAAAGTATACTGGTGGTGCCTCAATGGTAACATCGATACAATTACAGCCAAGCAGGAATTTGCTGCGATGAAGAAGGCGGGTATAGGGGGCTTCGATTTCTTCGAAATAGGAGTTCCCAAAGAAGATACCATGATCCCGGGAGGTCCTGCATTTTTAAGTGACGGCTCGTTGAAAAATATTCAATTTGCCGTACGGGAAGCAGGAAAACTGGGACTTGAAATGGGGCTGAATCTTGCCAGTAGCTGGAATGCTGGCGGAGCCTGGACGCTGCCGGAAAATGGCGGGAAGTCACTCTATTTCTCAAAAACAATCGTTAAGGGAACCTCTGAAATACAGCAAATAAAGGTGCCATTTCCGGAAATAGCCTTTCCAGGGAAATCACTGATAGGAGGGACAGGAAATCCCATGATTCCTATTCAGGCCAATGGTCGTCCTGTCTATTATGAGGATGTGGCATTGCTGGCTATTCCCGCCGGTACCATGAAGAACAGTCTGGATACAGCAAAAGTCATCAATGTTAGCCGCTATTTTGATCCGGCTATGGACGTTTTAAACTGGAAGGCCCCTGCAGGGAATTGGGAAATCCTCAGGTATGTCTGTTCCAATTCCGGTCAGGAAGTGGTTCTGCCAAGCCCGAAATCAGCAGGTTTGACGGTTGATCATTTTGATTCAGTAGCTGTCAGAACACATCTGATGTACATCATCAACCGTTTGATTCCTGTCTTGGGGGACTTCAGGAAGACCGCACTAAAAAGTTTTTATCTGGCCAGTTATGAAGCCAGGGGTTTCGTCTGGACTTCTACCTTGGCCAATGAATTTAAGCGGGTCAATGGATACGAGGTGTACAAGTTTCTTCCCTCATTTTTTGACAAGGCGCTGTTCAGCCCGGCAACAACCCATAAGGTTGAAGTGGATTTCAGAAAGACCCTGTCCGAATTAATGATCAACAACTTGTACAAGAATTCGAAGGAAATATGCAACCGGTATGGCTTAAAGATTAATTCCGAAGCCGGTGGTCCAGGATTTCCACTGTACAATGGACCAGCGGAACCCCTGAAGGCGCTGGGTGCGCTGGATATTCCACGCGGAGAATTCTGGGTGAACCATTCAAGGTACTACAAGGATGATGTTTGCAAAGATAGCATTGATATATTGAGGGTGGTCAAGGAGGTGGCAGCTGCAGCTCACATCTACCAGAAGGGGATGGTGGAAGAAGAAGCCTTTACCTCTTTCCAACATTGGCAGGAAGGGCCATTTGATATCAAACCCCAAGGTGACCGGGCTTTCTGCGAAGGAATGAACCGGGTGGTTTTTCATGGATTCAGTCACAATATTTCCGGTTCGGGGTTTCCCGGTTACGTCTACCACGCAGGGACTCATTTTAACAACAAGCGGGTATGGTGGCCCAAAGTGAAGCCATTTGTTGAGTATTTATCACGCATATCCGCCGTATTCCAGCAAACAAACTTTGTAGCGGATGTGCTTTATTACTATGGGGCTAAAGTACCGAATTCGGCGGCCCCCAAGAATACACACTTTGTGGTGGGGGCTGGTTATGATTATGAGGTTGTCAATACGGAGATCCTCCTGACAGGACTGACTGTAAAAGATGGGGAATTGATGTTGTCGAACGGGGCCTCCTTCAGACTGCTCGCCTTGACCGAAGGGGATGAGATCATCCCGGCTGTCCAGTCGAAACTCAATGAGCTGACCCGGCAAGGTGCACGGATTGTTCGTTCCAATCCCATGGGGGTTCTTCAAAGTCTGGGCATTCCTCCGGATATCAACTACCAGGACAGGGACTCTTTCCTGCTGGATTACATTCATTACCAGAAAAATGAGGTGGATTTTTATTTTATTCGAAATACAACGGATCAATGGGTCTCCAGAGAATGTGGGTTTCGGCAGCAAGCAAAAGTTCCTGAAATATGGAATCCTGTGACAGGCGAAATTGTTCCCGTTACTGTATACCATCAACAGGATCAATACACCAAAATCCCGATCACCGTGGCTCCTTACGGATCTTATTTTGTGGTATTTAGAAAAGGAGCTGCCACCCCGGCTTATGCTGGTGTCGCTGGTTCAGGTGCAAATCCGCCGTTAATGGAATTCACACCCCATGGGATCATCTTTCTAACCAAAGGGAATTTTGAATTGCTCCACAAGTCAGGATCAAAACGGATTGAAAATAATCCAAAGATTCAGACCATCGATGGTGATTGGAAAGTAACCTTTGCGAAAGGGTGGGGAGCTCCCGATTCTGCAGTTTTCCAGGGACTTACTTCCTGGACAAATCATGTAAACATTGGAATCAAATATTATTCAGGCATAGGCACTTACCACAAGACCTTCCAGTTTGAAAGGAGTGCCTCGCTGTTGAAAGATCAGCGGATATTTCTGGATCTTGGCAATATCTCGAAGGTGGCAGAAGTATGGCTGAATGGCCAATCACTGGGGATTGCTTGGACCAAACCCTATCAGTTTGATGTTACTTCCATTATCAAGAATGGAGCAAATACGCTGGTAGTTGAGGTAGCCAATACCTGGTCGAACCGTTTGACCGGAGATGCCATTACCGGAGAAAAGTATACCAATACAAATATTGTCAATACCATCATTCCAGCCAAAAGTATTGTGACCGGAGATCAAACAAGAATCCGCTGGGCAAAGGTGCCTTTGATCGAATCGGGTTTACTAGGGCCGGTAACAATTCAGACCATTCATACTTACCTTTGAACCGATTCAACTACTACACTCCATTACCATGAAGGCGCTTACACCAAGATTCATCCTATTTTCACTGATTGCACTGGCATTATTGCTTTTCTCCTGCGGAAAACCGGCCAGGGTGGAAAACATGCTGCTCACAGACAACTGGTCCATTGTCTCATCCAAAAAGACAACGCTGGACGGTGCAGCACTGACCAGTTCCAACAATTTTGACCAATCCCAATGGGTCAAAACCAAGGTTCCCACTACCGTGATGGGCGCCCTTACAGAGGCGGGTGTCATCAAAGACCCTTTCTTTGGGAAGAATCTTGAAAATATTCCCAGAACCGATTTCCAGGACCCCTGGTGGTTTCGCACTACATTCGATCTGGAGGGTTTCGATGCCGGAAACGAGGTTGCCCGGTTGCTACTGGACGGTATCAACTACCGGGCCAACATCTGGCTAAATGGTAGCAAAATTGCCTCCCAGGACTCCATTTACGGTGCCTTCAGGCAGTTTGACCTGAATATTTCAAATTATGCGAGGGCCAAAGGGAACCTGTTGGCCGTAGAGATCGTTCCCCCCAAACCCCGGGATTTTTACATGGGCTTTGTCGACTGGGCCCCCACACCCCCCGACAACTACATGGGGATTTTTCGCGAGGTGCATATTAAAAGAACAGGATTGATCTCCATGGACAAAATTTTCGTTGCCCCGGATGTGAATTTGAAAACACTTAAGCATGCGTCCCTGGTTGTTACGGCGGAGGTAACCAATTATTCGAATGAAAAGAAACAAGTTGAAATAAGTGGGAATATTGAGAATATCAGTTTTAAGTCAGATTTTCCGCTAAATTCGGGCGAAACCAAGCCGGTCAAATTTGACCTGAAAGTGGAGAATCCGCGGCTTTGGTGGCCCAATGGCCTGGGGAAACCTGAATTGTATGACCTGAAGATGGAGTTGAAAGATGGTTGGACCCTTTCAGACCAGCAATCCACCCGTTTCGGCATCCGTAAAATTGAGACCTACCTCAACAAAGAGACCGTTCGTGGCTACAAGGTGAATGGGCGGGAGGTGTTGATCAAGAGTGGTGGCTGGGTCGATGATCTTTTCCTGCGTTACACGCCTGAGAAGGATGCGGCACAGATCCGCCTGGTGAAGGAGATGAACATGAACTCCATCCGGTTCGAAGGCGTTTGGGGCAACAACCACCACATCTACGACCTGTGCGACGAGAACGGGATTCTTATGATGGTGGGCTGGAGCTGCCAGTGGGAGTGGCCCGACTACCTCGGACTGGAGATGAAGGTGAATCCTGACGATGCCAATCTCTCCATTGCCGCAGGATTGGAGTTGAACGGTGTCAAACTGAAACCCCACGAGGAGGATCTGTTGGCGCGCTACTTGAGAGACCAGGTGCTGTGGCTGCGCAACCACCCCTCCATCCTCACCTGGGCCACCGGCAGCGATGCCTGCCCGACCACCGGACACGAAGCAAAATACAACACGGTGATGAAGCAGGTCGATCCGACCAGACCATTGCTGATCTCATCCGGAAACTTTAAAAGTGAAATTTCTGGTCCTAGCGGGATGAAGATGAACGGTCCTTACGAATATGTCCCTCCGGTCTATTGGTACGAAGACAAAAAATTTGGCGGTGCTTTCGGTTTCAATTCAGAGACGGGGCCCGGTCCGCAGATTCCTCCCATTTGGGCCATCAAACAGATGATGCCTGCTGAAAAACTCTGGCCCCCGATGAACGACTTCTGGGACTTTCACTCTGGCAGGAAGGATTTCAATTCGGTCAAGGTTTACCTTACTGCGCTGAACAAGAGATACGGCGAACCCAAAAATTTGGAGGAGCTGGCTCTGAAGGCCCAATTGATGAATTACGAGGCGATCCGGCCCATGTTTGAAGCCTTTGTGGTAAATAAGCCTGTCACCACCGGCGTGGTACAGTGGATGCTCAATTCGCCCTGGCCCGAATTTTACTGGCAGCTTTACGACTATAGCCTGATGCCGACCGGCGCGCTCTATGGTACCAAAAAGGCATGCGCTCCACTGAACCTGATTTACGATTATTTTGATAAAAGGGTCTATATCAGCAATGATGGGGTCGGTCAGTTGGATGGCTACAAGGCTGTTATTTCTCTCTACAATTTCCAATCCGAAAAAGTTTTTGAAAAGACCGTGAAGGTGGCTACACCCGAAAATAAGAGTGAACTTGTGAGCGAGTTGCCTGATTTGAAAGGGGATCGCGAGGTCTATTTCCTGGATCTGAAACTCAATAGCCCATCCGGGGAAGTTGTCGCCGACAATTTCTACTGGCTGGCCACCCAAACAGATCAGTTGGCCTGGGACAAGACAATGTGGTATTATACCCCGCAAAAGGCCTATGCAGATTTTACAAAACTAAATGGGATGCCGAAAGTAAAACCGGAGGTGACGAAAGTTGAGTCCACAGAAGGGGACGAGGGGGTGATAAAGCTGACGCTTAAGAATCCTGGTAAGGCGATCTCCTTCTTTACCGAAATTGTGCTGGAGAAAAAGGCTGCAGGTGCGCCGGTATTGCCGCAATTCCTGAGTGACAATTATATATCTTTACTTCCGGGAGAGACCAAGACGGTGGTGATCAAATACCATTTGAAAGATTTGGCAGGCGATCAGCCGGTGGTTAAAATTCAGGGGATCAACCTTCCCGGTAGGATTGAAATTTAAAATTGTTTGAAATGTTTTTTTAGTTTGAAGGGTTTGAAAAGTTCAGGTTATCGAACCCTTCAAACTTTTCAAACTTTTCAAATCCTTCAAACTTTTCAAATATTTGAAATATGGACGATACCCAAAAAAACAATCCGCTTCATGGGAAAACCCTGGAGATGATCCTGAACGAGCTGGTCGAATTTTACGGTTGGCCGCAGCTGGCGTACCTGATACGGATCAACTGTTTTTCCAACGATCCTTCCATCAAATCGAGCCTGACTTTCCTTCGAAAGACAGATTGGGCGCGTAAGAAGGTGGAAGAGCTTTATGTTGAAAGTCTTGAAATACGGAGCAAACGCAAGATTCTTAGGCGATAATTGACTGAAATTCAAACTAATCCTGCCTGAATGAAGGATTTACCTGAACTTCCCCGAAAAATTGTTACCTTTGCGCAGATTTTTTCAGACAATCAGCAGGAATAATGGGACACAAATCAGGTTTTGTAAATATCATCGGAAATCCAAACGTGGGCAAGTCAACCTTGATGAACGCCATGGTGGGGGAGAAGCTTTCGATCATCACATCGAAAATGCAGACCACCCGCCACCGCATCAAGGGTATTGTCAATGGCGAAGATTTCCAGATTGTTTACTCTGATACGCCCGGAATTTTGAAACCTGTCTACAAGCTTCAGGAGAGCATGCTCAGAACGGTAGATACCGCTTTGAGTGATGCAGATGTTTTGCTCTATGTCACGGATATGGCAGAGAGCATCGACAAAAATATTGAATACCTCGATAAATTGAAAACGGCGGAGGTCCCCGTCATGATACTGATCAACAAGATCGATCTGACCGACCAGCCCC
>CAZVTL010000212.1:0-6927 GCA_964630075.1 uncultured Tangfeifania sp. | reverse complement strand
CCCATAACGGACTTTCACCGTCAAGTTATTCGCCATGCACGGCACACAAAAAAAGAGCCTCCCAAAGGGAAGCTCTTTTTCAATCGTATGAAGTAAAAATTACTTTTTGGTAAAGGTATGGGTATTGTCATCGATCAGCTTGGTACCCTGCATCACTTTATAGTGTACACTCCATTGACCTGTCATTTTGTCAAATGAACCGGTACCCGTGATACTGTAGCCTGAAATGGTAACCGGTACGATATCGATCTTAGTTCCATCAGCATTGAACACATATTGGACTGTCCATCCACTGTCCCAGAAATTGTCATTTGAAACGGTTGTAGCATTCACACTTGTTATATTGCAGTTGTAATGTGCATAACCAGGCTCATTGCAATCAAACAAACCTACCATATTTTTCATGTCAAATTTCACCAGTACAGTAAAACTGAAAACAGGACTAGCTACTTTCACATTATTGGCATCGGTCATCACAACTTTCCAATAATAGGTTTTACCAGTAGCTACGGGAACAGTATAGGTCAGGGCAGCAACACCGGCTTTCAACAAAGCCGGGTCAGCAGCTGTACCAAAATAGACATCTGCCTTTGGAGCATCACCATCTGCATCGACTGTTGCCCACTTCAGGTCAACAGTTGTACCAGTAGCGTAAATCTGCGCTGCATTCAATGGAGCAGTTGCAGTAGGTTCTGTAAAGGAAGCGTAAACCGTGAACGATCCCTCCTCCTTGGTACAGCTTTGCAAAGCAATCAGGCCGAACAAAACTGGCAGCAATGCACTAAATAAAATTTTTCTTTTCATATTTTTCAATGTTATAAACATGTAATGTAATTAACCAATATGATCACTGCCTAGTATTCACTTCATACATGATACGGTTGCCCGCACCACTTAAGTAATAACAATTCAAAATGAACTGTTTCTTGGCAGGATTGTAATAATTGATTGTCTTATCTGCAGGAACCTGAGCTGCGTCACCCGTCCAGTTATCAAACATACCACCCACAGAAGCACCTGTAGTCGGATCAATTGGCGTTGCAATCACCTTGTTGCAGGTAACACCACCAACTACTACGGTATTGGTTGTAATTTCAATGGTAATATCGAAAGCACCATAGTTTCCAAAACCAGTCTTCCGGACAGTCTTACAGTCAGCTGTACTGAATGTCTGGATCGCGTCAATGGGTTCTGTTGGGTTACCAGGACGAATACGGTATCCTACGGTACGGTAATCAGCTGCGTATGGATTTGAAATAGGCAATGCCAAAAGGTAAGATTTCATGTTTCCAGCGATCGCAATGTCCTTGCCGGAAGCAGTCTTGGCAGAGGATATGGTTAATGCCGCCATGAAGTTGTCACAAGCGTTCAGTGTCTCTGCACCCCAAACTTTACCGGAAGCATAGCCATTTCTGGTTCCAGCCTTGATCACAAGAGAAGTGGTAACCATGGCCACAGTTGGGAATGGTTTGTAGCTCTTTTTGTAATCGGTATTGTACTTCGTAACAGCTGCAGGATCCACAACAAAGCTAACAGTAATGTCTTCTGTAGGAAGAGCATCTGTAGCAATATTTACCAAAAAGGTGAATGGCACTTCACCGGCTACAGGCTTTAAAGCCATGGCCTGAAGGGTCGGAACGGCGACCGTGGCATACATCTTGCCGGCCAGGTCATCCTTCCAGTATTCTCCAATGTCATCTTTCAGGCAGGAGTTCAAAAGAATAATCCCGGCGAGAAAGGAGAGTGTCAATATTACTTTATTTTTCATACTTAATTTTTTAAAATTTAAACAACCGATCATTAGCGATTCTGCCAGAATATTTTGGATGTAAAGGCATTGATGGGACCTACTGCAACCACGTTATCGTTGTTGTAGAGGATCTCATTTTGTGGAATAAGTAATCTAACAGGTGGAGTTGCATTTTGTTTTGCACCATCCTCACTGAAATGCAGGAAGGAAGGAATACCTGTTCTTCTGTAATCTGTCCAAATCTCAACAGGAGCAACACCATTCAACGAAACCCACTTCTGTTGCAAGATCAGATTGAGTTTGTTGGAGGCCAAATCATAATTGACATTTGCCTTATCAGAAACAATATAGGTAGCAGCATCAGCAGCAGTCAATCCCATGTAAACAAAAGATTGGGTCATGGCTGAATTGTACAATACTTTTGCGGAAGTTCCGGAAATGAAACCTCTTTCTGTAGCTTCTGCCTGAATGAACAAACTTTCGAAATCCGTTAGAATGGGAGAGGATTTATCAAAAGTACCAATCATGTGACCTTTGGATCCCTTCAAATAACCAAGCTTGGAGGTATTGGTGGCTGTAAGCGGAGGAGCAGCCTGTCCAAGGAAGTTGCCTGCGAAACTGGTTCCTGCATAAGGATTGAAGAAACGACCAATACGTGGGTCGGCAGAAGAATTCATAAAATCAACTACATCACGGCCTGCATTGTGGTATGTTACCCCGTCGGAGTTCTGTGTACCTGCTGCAGAGTAGTACCTGTTGTAAAATGGGTTCATCTTACCGGTAGACTCAACATAACCAGGGTTAACCAAAGCGCTTTCACCGGCTCCAAGGTATCCGACAGATGCTGTGGCAGCGATTGCTGATTTGATGTAGGTATCGCGACCGGTCATACCGGATTGGTGAACCAACATTCTCAGTTTGATGGTATTGGCAAATTTAGCCCACTTCGCCATATTGCCACCGAACATGATATCACTGCTGGATGGTACTGCATTGGCAGTGGCCGAAGCACTTTGAATCAGTTTAATGGCTGCATCCAGTTTCAGTACCACATCTTCGTAGATAGCCTTCTGTTTGTCATATTTAGGCTTCAAGATCCCTTCGTTGGATTTAAATGCTTCTGAATAGGGAACATCACCCCAGATATCCACCAGATTTTGAAAGAGATAAGCTTTCAGAATCATGGCTGAAGCCAGGTAGTAAACATCTTTAGGATCTGTTGATGCCTTTTCAATCTCGGTAAGGTTCTGTCCGTAGATATAGCTGCTATTGAATGGGCCCTGGTAGCTGCTGTTCAACAAATTATACTGAACCAGAATAGTTGGTTGACTATAACCGGAACTAATAGACCACAACCCATGCCACAGGTAAGCATACTCAAAATTACCAGGTGCATTCATCATAGATGCCATGTTGTTCAATACAGCAGGCAACAACAGTTTGGGTGGCACGGCAGAGGCATTGTTCGGATTCTTTTCGTTTACAGAAAGGAAATCAGAACAGGAGCTTCCGAACATCACCAGTGAAACTAACAGGATTAATATTTTCTTGTTCATATCTTGTATCATTTTAATGTTAGAAAGTGAGTTTTACACTAAAACCATATACTCTGGTAGGAGGAGTCTGGTCTTCCGTGGTATAACCAACAGCATTCGTGGTAACGGCAGAGTTGTTGAACTCAGGGTCTGTCCAAACGTTGGATTTGGGACGCAACATCAGCAAGTTCCTTCCAATCAGTGCTACCTGTGCAGCCTGAATGGCATTGCCACCGAAAAGTTTCTTTACAGGAACATCATAGGACAATGCGACTTCCCTCAATTTCCAGAATGCGGCACTGGTGGTGTAGGTTCTGTTAACGTTATGGTAATCAGAATTTACCCAGAATGGCCTGCTTGTATTCTGAATTAGAGCAGTAGTATTGGGTGTATAAACTCCAGGTGAAGTTTCAATCACTGAACCAGGAATGATAAATGGCTGACGACCATTCTGAGCAGAGTGCTCAGAAACTCCTGTAAAGTCAAGGGCATTACCCACTGCATTTACAATCACGTTTCCACCACGGTATTCTGCAGTAGCAGACAAACGCAATCCCTTGTAATTCAAGTCTGTGGAGATACCCAATGTGTGGTTGGGGTTACCATGACCGATATTAACCAGGGCTGTTTGCTTGGTAGGAAGACCTGTATTCTTGTTGACGATGATGGCACCTTCGGGTGTTCTCAAAACATCCGTAACCTTGATG
The DNA here is from genome assembly GCA_964630075.1 of uncultured Tangfeifania sp. Taxonomy (GTDB): domain Bacteria; phylum Bacteroidota; class Bacteroidia; order Bacteroidales; family Prolixibacteraceae; genus CAINVV01. The sequence continues at coordinate 2,935 of CAZVTL010000212.1, read as the reverse complement.
GCTGGGAACTGCTGGCCAACAATGGCATAGGAAGCTTCACCAACGCCCAATTCATCCAGAGTACCCGGAAGAATGGATACAACCTCAGAGGTCATGTAGGAATAGGCTACAGAAGCATTCCAGGTCACCTTGCCCAAATTCAGGATCGGGGTGAATTTAAGGTCAGCCTCGATACCCTTGTTGTCCATTTGACCTGCATTGATCAGGGCACTGTAATAACCGGTAGTAGCTGAAAGGTTGGCAGGAATGGTCTGGTCAAAAGTCTTGGTCTGGTAAGCGTTGGTCTCGAAATGGATCTTGTTTTTCAGGAAACTCAACTCCAAACCAACCTCAACCTCTTTGGTAGTTTCAGGTTTCAAAAGTGGGTTGCTGAGGGTGGTACTCAGGGCGAAACCCGCATTGGATCCATATGGGAATCCGCCTGCGGTAAAATAGGCTGGAAGCGTACCATACCAGTCGTTCAGTGCAATCTGTCCAGTTTGGGAGAAACCTCCGCGAACCTTTGCAAAAGAGAGCACCTGGTTGTCAACGATGGAAGGGAACATCTGGGAAAGAATCAAACTGGCGTCCACCGCAGGATAGAAGAATGAGCGGTTTTCTTTGGTTAATCTTGAGTCCCAGTCGTTACGGCCGGACAGGTGAAGGAATGCATAGTCCTTGTATCCAACTGTTAAGTCTCCGAAAATACCAATGGAGTTGCGTTCCAGTGAAGTCTGAGAAATAGTAGCTTCCCCAACACGGTTGCTGATGTTGTACAATCCTGGAATAACCAGACCACCATCGGCTGCGTCGTAGATGGATTCATACTTCTGGCTGTAGATGGAGTTACCTGCAATGGCCTTCAAAGTGAATTCACCGAATTTCTGATCAAATGTGACAAGGAAGTCATTGGTCAGGATGAAGGTGTTGCGCATCTGGTCGCTGGAAGTCGCCTTGTAAGGAGAAGAGGTACCCATGTGACCCTGGCTCCAGGGATCTGAATGGGAGTAAGAGTTGTAGATTGCCTCATCCTTGTAGTTGTGGTTGTTGATACCGTTGTAAACAATACCCGAACGGTTGCTGATCTCCATCCACTTGGTAGGTTTCAGTGAAAGGTTGACAGAACCCATCACGTCGTTGCGCATCTGGTTCTGGCGGGAGTGCTTGATCTGCCAGTAAGGGTTAGGATAGTAGGCATTGAAATAACCATCCAACTGAGCAAATGGATTGTTCTCGATGTCCTTGTATTCCGTAATTGGAACATGGGGAGGCGTATTCAATACATTCCAGTATACAGGACGGTTTTGGTTCATGTCACCACCCGATGTACTGGTCTTGGTCCGGGTAAAGCTGAGTGAATATTCAGCGCTGAACATTCCATACTTCCGGCCGGCTGCCATACGGGCACCCGATCTTCTGTTGGTATCATCCGGAATTGTACCTGTACTGTTCACATCCTGTGCTGACAGGTAGAAGTGACCCTTCTCGTCACCACCTGATACAGAGATGTCGTTCTGGATGGAGTGACCGATATCGAAGAAATTAAGTTTCTGATTCTTAACTGCACTGTAAGGAACCATTTGGTAAGTTCCATCAACGAGTTTACCACCAAGGATCACCATTTGTCCGTTAAATTCAGGACCGTAGGTTTGGTTCTCATAAGAGGTGTAGGGGTCGGTATTCCTTCCGTCACCTACCCACATGGTGTAGTTGGGATCAGAGTTGAAAATGGTTTCGCTTGATCCTCCCCCAAAACGGGTTTGAAGATTCGGCAGATAGGAGATTTGTTCGAAGGTGGTAATGTTACTGACTTTCACTGTCAATTTTCCCTTTTCTCCTTTTTTGGTTGTTACAATCATAACCCCGTTGGAAGCGTCGTTGCCATAAAGCGCAGCAGCCGAAGCACCCTTCAACACGTTCACATCGGCGATGTCATTCGGGTTGATGGAATTCAGGTAAGTTGCACTGACAGGTACACCGTCCAAAACAACCAATGCCTGGTTGGAGGCCAGGAAGTGGCGGTTACCACGAAGGGTAATCTTGGTATCGGGATTAACACCGTTGTTGATTGTATTGATTTGTAACCCGGAAACCTTTGCGGCCATTCCATTCATTACGTTGGAAGCACCGGCATTGGTCAGCTCCTGGTTGTCAACTTTTGCTGTGGCAACACCCATCTCCTTGGGTTTTCTCTTGATACCCATGGCAGTTACAATAACCTCTTCCACACCTACCGATTCGGCGTTCATTATAACTTTGTAATTGCTTGCGGAGGTCAGTGTCACTTCGGCAGAAGACATCCCAACGAAAGTTACCAGAAGTGTCTTGGCACCTTCAGGTATTTTCAGGGTGAACTTACCATCCATGTCGGTAGTAGTCCCAAGCGTTGATCCCTTCACAACGACCGATACCCCTGGAATAGAGGTGCCATCATCGCCGGAAGTCACAATACCCGTTATTTGACGGGTTTGTGCGAAGACAACTTGTAATCCTATAAAACCCAGGAATACAAGCAACAGCGAAATTTTTCTCATAGACAAATTTTTAGCGTTAAACAAAAAAGAACTTTAATATAGTTAGTGAAACAAAAATTGCCTGTTTTTTTCGAACAATTTATAAAAAATGTCAAATTTCCAGCCAGACATAGTCAAAAATGCCGTTTTAAAGCACAAAACCCACCTTTTTAAATAGATTTCTACCCTAAACAACAAATGTGTTAAAAATTGTTACACGATGCAAATATATTTAAAGAAAAAGATCCTGCAATAGCCTGAATGGATTCTTTTTATTGACTAACAGCTGTTTAATATGACAAAAGTCATGTAATAAGACAAACAACCGCAAAAGAAGAATTCTATGCTATTGTATATCTGATCTTTAATTTTTGTGTAATTATTGAGCACCTATTTTATGTCGGAAATAATTATAATAGGCGATTTAACAATTTATTAAGATC
>CAZVTL010000211.1:5611-6985 GCA_964630075.1 uncultured Tangfeifania sp. | reverse complement strand
ATCCTTCGGGGGGAGATGGCAGTGGCGAAACATTTACGGACACAGGTTCACTGACAATGGTGGCTTTGACATTTGCGAAGGAGTCAAAGAAATCGTCGAACATGCTTTGGGATTTTTTGACCCGCTGCTGTACGATACAATCTATTTTCACCGAACCAATCTGGATACTTCCGGTTTGCTGGGGGAATAGAAGTGTCTTTTTCAGCGTACCAACGTTGTATATTTCACCGTTATAAGTCTCTCTTTGCAGGGAAATCTGTTGTGGAAGCAGGATGTCCTGTGCCCAAAATCCTTCGAAGTTTGGGATGGAGATGTCTTCAAAACCATTCAGGTTTACCCTGGAGTAGATTTTAATGGTGGCTGTCAGGTGCTCCCCTTTGTAAAGAGAACGCTTGTCGAGGTTTAATTTGACGAAGAGATCGCTTCTGGAGATGGTTCCAGGTGTTGAGGTAGGGGTATCGACACCACCTGTAGAAGGCTTGGCCGATCCTTTTACAACTTCAATGTATTGAACATTGGATTTGTATTCAGTGCCATCTACCATGATGGAGGCTGCATTGACGTTGAATTTTCCCTCTTTTTTTGCCCGCAGGATGTAGAGATAGGAAAAGGAGACAGATTGTGAGCTGACCCCGTTGATGATCTGAAAGGAGGTGTTCTGTGAGGTAGATGGCCCCATCAATACTTCGAAATCGGCCAAATCCGGGAGTTTGAGATTCTGTCCTTTTGCATTGACCGTAAAAGCAAGCCTGAATTGTTCCCCCAGTTCAACCACCTGGGGTGCCTCCATGGTGAAGACAACCTTCTCTGCTGCCCATGCCGGCAAGGTGAGAAGGAAAGCGAAGGTTAGAATTTTTAGCTTTTTTGGAATCATATTACTACAATCGTTATTTTATCCTTTTTAATCAAGTGCCTAAAGTGCCTAGAGTGACTAGAGTGACTAAAGTTAAGCACTATTTATATTTGTGACGACCAACTTTGGTCACTCTAGTCACTTAAGTTCACTTTAGGCACTTCTCCTTTACCAGTTCTTGTCCACATTGCGCTTCTCTGCTTTGAGCGCCTGTGCTTTTTTTACCTTTTCCTGGGTCTTTTTTTCATCATTTTCCAGTGCCTGCAGCATCTGTTCTGCATTTTGCCTGGATATTTTATTTTGTTGCTGCTGTTGTTGTTCTTTTTGCTGATCCTTCTTCTGATCCTGGTTCTTCTTGTCCTTGTTTTGATCCTGGTCCTTGTTTTGGTCCTTGTTCTGATCTTTGTTTTGATCCTTGTTTTGATCCTGGTCCTTGTTCTGATCTTTGTTGTCTTTGTCCTGATCTTTTTTCTTCTCCTCCTCCTGCTTCATTTTCATGGCATAGGCGAGGTTGTATTTGG
>CAZVTL010000211.1:0-5511 GCA_964630075.1 uncultured Tangfeifania sp. | reverse complement strand
TTTTTCTTCTCCTCCTCCTGCTTCATTTTCATGGCATAGGCGAGGTTGTATTTGGTTTCCGGATCATTGGGGGTAAGGCGCAGGGCTTTTTTATAGGTGGCAATACTCTCATCCAGTTTTTTTTGTACCAGATATGAGTTGCCCATGTTGTGGTATGCTTTGGATTTATCGTCGGGGAGTGCAGCTTTTTCAGCAATGGTTTCAAACTCTTTGGCCGATTCTTCTGCTTTTTTCTGTTTGTAGAGTGCATCGGCCAGATTGAATTGCCATTTCTGGTCTTCGGGTTTCAGTTCCAAAGCCCTACGGTAGGCAACTTCGGCCTTTCCAAAACTGACGGTATCGAGTTTGGCGGTATCCTTCAGACCGGTCTCAAACCATTGATTTCCCTCCCTGACAAACTTCCGTTCCTTCTGAGCCAGGGCAGCGGAAGCAGGAAAGAGGAGGAGCAAAATTAGTATATATCTGTATTTCATGACAATTGTTTGTTTGTTCCGAATAGCCTGAAATTTTTGAGCCACTTGTTTTTCCTGTCCAGGATCAGGAAATCTGCCAAAATCAGGAAGAATGCCAATCCGAGAAAAACTGGAAACTGGTCGTTGTATTCCGAATACTCCCGCGATTCCATCTCCGTTTTCTGCATCTTCTCAATTTCATTGAAAAGGTTGTTGAGTCCAACTTCGGCATTGTTGGCCCGGATGTAGGAACCTCCGCCGGCTTCTGCCACCTGCGTCAGCATGGATTCATCCAGTTTGGTTACCACGATGCTGCCTGATTTGTCTTTCAAAAAGTCGCTGCTGCCTTCTGTGAGCGGGATTGGTGCCCCCTGGGGCAACCCCATTCCTATCGTATGTACGACAATTCCCTTCTCTTTTGCTTTTTTTGCCATACCGACTGCATCGTCCTCATGGTTCTCTCCATCGGTAATGACGATAATGGCCTTGCTTCCCTGAAAACTAGGTGAAAATGATTTCATTGCCATTTCAACGGAAGCCCCAATGGCCGTCCCCTGCACGGGTACTACGTCGGTGGTTATGGATTCCAGGAAGAGTTTGGCGGAGGTATAATCAGCGGTAATCGGGAGTTGCACATAGGCTTGTCCGGCAAAAACGATCAGTCCGATTTTGTCATTTTTGAGTCGGTCGGTGAGTTTGGCAATGGCACGTTTGGCCCTTTCCAGCCTGTTGGGTTTGATATCCTGGGCCTTCATGCTGTTGGAAACATCCAAAGCGATAATCAGTTCAACCCCTTTCCGCTTGGTGAGTGTGAGTTTTGATCCGAACTGGGGTTGGGCGAGCGCGGTAATCAGGCAGGCGATGGCAAGCAACCAAAGGACAAACTTGATGACCGGTCTTCCGGTGGATAGGCTGGGCATCAGCTGCTCCAGCAGCTCCATATCTCCAAAGCTTTTTAATTTGCGGCTCCTCAGTATCCTGTTGAAAAGAAAGAGGAACACCAACGCAGGGAGAACCAGAAAGATATAGAAGTATTCGGGGTGAGCGAATCTAAACGAATCCATATAAATTAATTTTCAGTGCGTTACGGTAATTTTCTCAAATAGGTCAATTGAAGGAAGAGTGCAAAAAGCGCCAACAGAAGGGCGGGCATAGCATATCTTTTGTATTCTTCCGTTTTTGAACTCAGCTCCTTGTTGTCGATTTTGGATTTTTCCAGTTTGTCGATCTCCTTGTAGATTTCGGCCAGTTTCAGGTTACTGGTAGCCCTGAAATACTGCCCGTCCGTGAGGTTGGCGATCGTCTGAAGGGTCTTCTCGTCGATCTTAACCTCGACATCCCTCATTTGGATACCAAATGGCGTCTGTACGGGATAAGGTGCTGTGCCGATAGAGCCTACACCTATGGTATAGACCCTGATTCCAAAGGTTTTGGCAATTTCTGCGGCGGTGATGGGAGCGATCTCACCCCTGTTATTTTCACCATCTGTAAGCAGAATAATCACTTTGCTCTTGGCTTCACTGTCCTTTAACCTTGAAACGGCATTGGCCAGTCCGAGACCAATAGCGGTACCATCCTCGATCATGCCACTCTCGATATTCTGGAAGAGGTTCATCAGTACGGCCCTGTCGGTAGTCAACGGGCATTGGGTGAAACTCTCGGCAGAGAAGATCACGAGCCCCATTCTGTCGTATTCCCTTCCTGCGATGAATTCGCTGGCCACGTTCTTGGCAGCCTCCAGCCTGTTTGGCTGAAAATCCCTCGCCAGCATGGATCCCGAAATATCAAGGGCAATAACGATGTCGATCCCTTCGATAGTCTGGTTGTGCCAGCTGCTGGATGATTGTGGTTTGGCCATTGCCGCGATCAGAAGGGAGAGTATACCCAATTGCATCACAAAAATAAGGTGCCTCAGGTAATGCTTCCAGGTTTTTGGTGCATCTTTAAATGGGGTGATGGTTGATATTCTCAAGCTGGCGCCTGATTTTTTCTGCTTCCAGATGTACCAGCCAATCAGGGGAAGCAGCAACAGCAGCAGATAAAAATACTCAGGACGTGCAAAAGTAATGTTGCTCATGGCTGTTTTTCGCTTTCGTTGGAGACTGGGGGTACTTTTTCACCCGATTCTGTTGTGGCAACCGGAGTCTGTTTCCTGATAGGTTCGGAGGCCGGTTCGTATTTGGTCTCCTCTACCAGGGTGTAGGCATTGACCAGCACAAAGTGGTTTTCATCGGCCAGCGGCGTATATTTTGCAAATTTTACCAGGTCGGAAGTCTCCAGCGTTTTCTGCAATCCCGCAAAGAGCTTCCCTTTTATTTCTGAGCTTTCGCCTTTGAATTCGGCCAGGATCTCCTGGGTGGTCTGCTCCATGGCAGGAACTTCGTAACGCTCTTCCAGGTATACCCTTACGATATCCGTCAGCCTGGTGTAATAATCCTTTACCTTGTCATGTTGCCAGAGTTGTTCCTCTTTCAGTTTGTCAAGCTCACTGAGTGCCACCACATGGGGCGGCAATTTTGGTTTGACGGGCATGGAGAAGAGCGGGATGTTTTTTCTCCTTCGGTTGATGGCATAAAGAATCAAAAAGATGAAGGAGGCCAGCAAGATCACTCCCAGAATCCAGGGCGCCACCTCTTTGAAGGTGATGGGTGCTTCGTAGGGCTTCTTGATATCTGCAAACCCTTTTTTCAGGTCGACATTGGGGACTTTTACAAACAACCAGAGCGCGTTGCTTCGGATAGAATCGGTAGACATCCCAGACCGCTGTGCGAATAAAAAAGGTGCAATCGGATGTGGTCCACTGTCGAAAGCCGTTATCACAAAGCTTTGACGCATCTGCAACAGATTGTCCCCAATTTTGGAGGAGTCTCTTGCGGATCTGGAGAGTACTTCAACACCATTCCCCAGACTGTCTTTCAGTTCGGGAAAGGAGAGCGAAGTACCGATCGGATATTCTGCCACCAGGATCATCTTAATCTGATCTCCCAGCCAAATGGAATCCCGCTCCAGGGAGGCACTAACCTTTATCTGCTGGGCAAAGGCAGTAGAAAGCGTTTGAAGTGATAGAAGTATAAACAGAATATATTTTAGTCTCAACATAACTGGCTCAAAGTTTGTGTTCTCTTTTTTTGAAAAGTGAAACCAATGATTTGACGTAATCTTCCCGGGTACTGATGCTTACATAGTCGGTTCCCGTTTTCTTCAGCAGGGTCTCCATCTCCTTCTTCGTATTTAGCCAATGGTAGAGATAGGTCTTGCGCACGTTGCTGCTGGAGGTATCGACCCAGATGTAATCCCCTGTTTCGGCATCCTTGAGCTTGATCATTCCGATGGAAGGCAATTCCGCCTCCCTTTCATCGTAGATGTGCAGGGCAACCAGGTCGTGCTTGTTGTTGGCGATGGAGATGGCTTGTTCCATGCCTGCCTTTTGGTCTACAAAATCGGAGATCAGGAAGGCTGTGACATGGCGCTTCATGGCGTTGGTAAGGTATTGCAAAGCCAGGGGAAGGTCCGTCTTTCTGGATTCTCCCTGAAACTCAATCAGCTCCCGGATGATGCGCAAGGTATGGGTACGTCCCTTCTTGGGGGGGATAAATTTCTCAATCCTATCGGAGAAAAAAATCACCCCGATCTTGTCGTTGTTGGAGATGGCGGAAAAGGAGAGAATGGCCGCGATCTCTGTGATCAGCTGCTGCTTTAACCTGCCGACAGTTCCGAAATCGTTCGATCCGGAGACATCGATCAGCAACATCACCGTCAGTTCCCGCTCTTCCTCAAAAATTTTGACGAAGGGGTGACTGTAACGGGCTGTTACATTCCAGTCAATGTTGCGGATGTCATCCCCGAACTGGTACTCCCGTACCTCACTGAAAGCCATCCCACGGCCCTTGAAGGCACTGTGGTATTCACCCGCAAAGATGTTGCGGGAGAGGCCACGTGTCTTTATCTCAATTTTTCTGACTCTTTTTAATAGTTCAGTTGCTTCCACTATCCTGATATTGGTTAAAATTGAGCACTAACAAGAAGTGCCTAAAGTGAACTAAAGTGACTAGAGTGCCTAAAGTTAAATTAAAGGTCACTCATAACTTATAACTCATCACTGGCTATGGAACTTCTACCGTGTTAAGGATTTCGCTGATGATCTCCTCGGAGGTCAGGTTGTTGGCTTCGGCCTCGTAGGAGAGTCCGATACGGTGACGAAGTACATCGTGGCAGACGGCCCTGATATCTTCCGGGATCACATAACCGCGCCTTTTGATGAAAGCGTATGCTTTTGCAGCTTGCGCCAGACTAATGGAGGCACGTGGGGAAGCGCCATAGGTGATCATCTCCTTGAATTTGGCCAATCCATGCTCTGCCGGTTCACGGGTAGCGAAAACGATGTCGATGATGTATTTCTGGATTTTTTCATCCATATAGACCTCTTTGACAACCTCCCTGGCCCGAACAATGTCGGCAGGTGTTACTACTGCGGTGGCTTTTGGAAATTGCTTCAACAAATTGAGTTGGATAATCAATTTCTCTTCCTCTTTTTTGGGATAATTCAATACCACTTTCAGCATGAAACGGTCGACTTGCGCTTCCGGTAAACGGTAAGTTCCTTCCTGTTCAATTGGGTTTTGGGTTGCCATTACCAGGAACAGGCTGTCTAGTTTATAGGTGGTGTCACCGATGGTAATTTGACGCTCTTGCATTGCTTCCAACAGTGCCGATTGTACTTTGGCAGGCGCACGGTTGATCTCGTCTGCCAAAACAAAGTTGGTGAAGATGGGTCCTTTCCTGACCATGAACTCCTCTTTCTTCTGACTGTAAATCATGGTTCCGAGCAAGTCGGCGGGGAGCAGGTCGGGGGTAAACTGGATGCGTGCAAATTTGGCATCGATGGTTTGGGCCAGCGTGTTGATGGCCAATGTTTTTGCCAGTCCGGGTACCCCTTCCAACAAGATGTGACCATCCGACAACAAACCGATCATCAAACTCTCTACCAAATGTTTCTGTCCGACGATGACCTTGTTCATCTCCATGGAGATAAGATCCACAAACGAGCTTTCACGCTGGA
>CAZVTL010000210.1:5363-7018 GCA_964630075.1 uncultured Tangfeifania sp. | reverse complement strand
TCTCTTCCAAGGATTTGCAACCGATCAATACGATTCTGGAGGTCGAACTGGCCGGCAGTGCCATGGAATTGAAACCCATGGAGATCAGCTCCAATTCCCTCTCCTTCTCGAAACCGCTGACAGCCTCCTCCAATCCAAAGGGACACTGGTCGAATCACCAATGGGTGGATATGAGTGCGGTGACCAATGGGGATTGGTCGGGTGCCTTCTGGGAACCTGAAGCCAATGACAAGAATCCATGGCTGGAGATCGATCTTGGTAAAGCCCAAAAGTTTTCCAAAGCCTATCTTTACGAAAGGGGAACAGCGGTCAAGTCGTTTGAACTGCAATACCTGAAGGGGGAAAGCTGGAAAACAGCCTACAAAGGTGCGACCATCGGCAGCAAGGCGGAATTAAAGTTGTCGGGATTCTCTGCCCAAAAAGTCAGGTTGGTACTAAAAGATTTTTCTGGCGTACCCGGGATTTATGAAATTATTTTGATGTAATTTTCGAAATAAAACCAAAATAATACAACGTGAAAAGATACGGACAAGTGATAGGAGTTGATCCTGCACAATTTGAATTCTACAAGAAGTACCATGCAGCAGTCTGGCCTGAAATCCTGGAGATGATCACTGCCTGCAATATCCGCAACTACTCCATTTTCCACAAGGACAATCTGCTTTATGCCTATTTCGAGTATACCGGCACCGATTTTTCGGCCGATATGGCCAAAATGGCTGCGGATCCAAAAACGCAGGAGTGGTGGGCTGTCATGGAGCCCATGCAGCGACCTGTCTCAACCCGTGCCAATGGTGAGTGGTGGGCGAATATGGAAGAGGTGTTTCATCTGGAGTAAGAAAAGGTCGCGCAAAGACGCAAAGAACGCGAAGAAAAAAAATCTTTGCGTTCTTTGCGTGACATATACTAATCAGAATTTCTAATTGTCATTTATTTGATGTAACTTGTAATAAAACAAGATTATATGAATTAAAGTAATGACAGAAAATGAAATTTCTAAAATTCTTGTTGACATTTTCATAAAGATTCATTCAAGAATAGGTCCTGGACTTTTAGAATCAGTATATGAAACAATTATTTGCTATGAGTTAACCAAGGCAGATTTACATTATCAAAGACAACAAGGGATTCAAGTTGTGTACGACAATGTGAAAATGGATTTAGGTTTTAGGGCAGATATTATTGTCGAACAGAAAGTTATTATTGAGATCAAATCAGTTGAGGCAATCACACCTGTCTTTTTCAAAACATTGCTCACCTATCTTCGTCTGACTGACAAAAAGCTAGGTCTGCTTGTTAATTTCAATGTTGCGTTAATAAAAGACGGAATTACACGGGTTGTAAATAACCTATATTGATCTTTTTTCTTTGCGTTCTTGGCGTCTTTGCGCGACCAAAACTTGTCTCGCAAAGTCGCCAAGAACGCAAAGTGGAAATCTAAAAAAAACTTTTTCCATGGATAGAACCACCGCCTGCCTAGCCAAACTCGACCGGATGAACAAGGCCCTTCGCCACGAGGAGTCCGACAGGATTCCGATCAGTGATTTCTTCTGGGGCAGTTTTGTGAAGCGCTGGAGAAGGGAGCTCAACCTTCCGGCGAATGCCGAACCCTACTCCTACTACGACCTCGACTGGATTGTAACCAATCCCAACCT
>CAZVTL010000210.1:0-5263 GCA_964630075.1 uncultured Tangfeifania sp. | reverse complement strand
TGCCTGACCCGACTGATCGGCCAGGAGAATACCCTTTTTTGGATGGGGATGTATCCCGATGAACTGGGTGAATGCATCAACCGGATTGGACAGTTCTACCTCGACTGTACCAAAGCCCAGATAGCTGCAGCCGGCGGACTGCTCGACGGCATGGTGATTTGGGGGGATGTAGCCTTCAAGCAGACCATGCTTTTCGATCCAGACTATTGGCGCGAGTATTTCAAACCATGGGTAAAAGCTATGATTGAAGAGTGCCACAAGCACCAACTTCCGGTAATCTACCATGGTTGCGGAAATGTAAGCCTGATTTTTGAAGATTTTATTGAGATGGGACTTGATGCCTACAATCCGCTGGAGGTAAAAGCCGACATGGATGCCATCGCCCTCAAAAAATCGTATGGGGATAGGATTGGGTATTGCGGAAACAACGACATCCAGGTATGGGAAACCGGAGATCTGGCGCTGATTAAAAGAGAGGTTTTAAAAAAGCTGAATGCCGGCAAACGGGGGGGATTCATCTTTCAGTCGGACCATTCGGTCTCCAGTGCAGTATCAGGCCACACCTATGACTACATTGTGAAATTGGTAAGGGAGTATGGGAAATACCCGCTGAAGCTGGGAGCGTTCGATATGGAAATGTAATAGGTCACGCAAAGGCGCAAAGAGCGCAAAGAAAAAGACTTTGCGCTCTTTGCGCCTTTGCGTGACATCCTACCTTACAACCTCTTAAACTCCCCGTCAAAGGAGTAGCTCTTTCCCTTTTGGGTATCCATCTCCACTATTTTTTCACCGTAGTGAAGTTTGCATTTTTGACCTGCTTTGGACAAAACCTCCAATCTTTGAAGCTTGCCATTGCTCCAATTGAAAGAAAGCTCGAAACCACCGCGGGCACATACCCCTGAGATCTTCCCGGTAGGTAGTGCATCGGGAAGGGCAGGAAGAATGGCAATTTCGTTGAGTTGGCTCTGCACCAGCATTTCGATCATGCCGGCAGGAGCGCCAAAATTACCGTCTATTTGGAATGGCGGATGGGCATCAAACAGGTTGGCATAGGATCCACCTCCACCGGTATAAACCACATCATCGATCTGAACAGGCCGGAAGAGTAGTTTTACCATGTCGTAGGCATGGTTTCCATCGAGGAAGCGGGCCCAGAAGTTGATTTTCCAGGAGAGGCTCCAACCTGTTCCTTCATCGCCACGGTAGATGAGAGACTGTCGGGCTGCTTTCAACATCTCAGGTGTTTGCTGCCAGTTGATTTCATTGCCGGGATAAACAGCCCACAGGTGGGAAACGTGGCGATGTTTGTTTTTGGGATCATCCTTGTCTTCCATCCACTCCTGTAGTTGTCCATGTTTTCCAATCTTATTGGGCGCAATCAGAGGGATCATTTCCTTCAATTTCAAGGCAAACTGCTGATCGGTTCCAAGAATATCGGAGGCTTCGACGCAGGATTTGAAGAGCGCCCGGATGATCTGGTGGTCCATGGTTGGTCCGGCTACCAATCCGCCATTCTCCGGTGAATTGGAGGGCGTGCTGATCAGATAGCCGGTGATGGGATCTTTGGTGAGGAACTGGGTAAAAAACTCTGCAGAACCTCTCATCAGCGGGTATGCCTGGTTGGCCAAAAACTTCTTATCCTGTGTAAAGAGGTAATGTTCCCACATATGGCGGCTCAGCCAAGCGCCACCGGTCACCCAGATACCATGGTTGGAGGCATTGATGGGAGCAGTACCTCTCCAGATGTCGGTATTGTGGTGAAGTACCCAACCTGTGGCATTGTAATGCTCCTTCGCCACTGACTTACCAGTCTCGGCGCAATCCGCTATCAATCCATAAAGAGGTTCCTGGCACTCGGAAAGGTTGGCAATTTCGACCGGCCAATAGTTCATCTCCGTATTGATGTTGACGGTCCATTTGCTGTCCCACGAAGGGGTGAGTGATTCGTTCCAGATTCCCTGAAGATTGGCAGGCTGAGTCCCGGGACGACTGCTGGATATCAGCAAGTAGCGTCCATACTGGATGTAAAGGGCCAGCAACTGTGCATCGTCCGCATCCTTTGAAAATGCTACAATCCGCTCATTGGTAGGGAGTTTTGCCTTCTCATTGGCTGTGAAATCCACTTCAAAACGTTTGAACAATTTCTGGTAGTCCGCCACATGGCTTTTCTGAATCTGCTCAAATGATTTCGCTTTGACTTTGTCCAATGCAACCTTGGTCTTTGCCTCCGGATTCCCGGATACATCCTTGTAATTGAGGTAATTGGTAGCAGCTGCCAGGTAAATTGTGGCACTCCTCGCACCAGAAACTGTAATTTGGTTGGATCCGGCAGTTACTGCGCCATCCGAAGTCACGCCAATGGTGGCCACCCCACGCAATGCGCCATCTTTCACCTGCACCTTGAGGGTGAGTTGGTTCCCGGATGCTTCCACCGTTTTGGCTTCGTGGAGGGCACCCATATCCAACGCGAAGTTCAGTGCTTTGGCCTGATCTGCACTCAACCTGATGGCGATCACCTGGTCAGGATTGGAGGAGAGATATTCCCTGGTGTAACTAACACCACCTGATTTGTAGCTAACCCTGCAAATGGCATTTTTCAGGTCAAGTTCACGGTGGTAAGCCGTTACATCCTTTTGCCCGGAGAAATGCAGGTTCAAATCGCCAAAAGCCTGGTAGGTCTTCTGCTTCAGGGGAACGCTCATGAATTCTGCCATGGCCAGGGTTTCAGCCTCCTTTTGTTTACCTTCTGCCAGCAATTGACGGATTTGTCCAAGGTATTGGGCAGCACCCTTGTGGGCATAGTCGTTGGGGGAACCCGTCCAGAGGGTCTCTTCGTTGAACTGGATCCTGTCATTTTCGACACCGCCAAAGATCATCGCTCCCAACCTCCCATTGCCAATGGGCAGTGCTTCCGTCCATTTCAGGGCTGGTTTGTTGTACCAAAGTTTCAGGTTATCAGCTTCTTTTTGTGCCATGGAAGGCAGCGTCAATGCAATCAGAATCAAAAGTTGGAATACAAAGAAATTTAGCTTCATGGGATAGTCATTTTTGTTTAAAAATAGCTCTTTTATCTGAAGATCGGTTATAAAAACCATTTCTTCGGTGCTTGTGGTTTTACCGGCAATTCCAAAGTCAATCCACTCCAATTGACCTTCATCAACTGTTCATTTTCCTTGCAATCCGGTTGAGGATTGACCGGTTTAACCTCCTGATTTGTGAGCGAAAAAGTGAAACCCACCAGTGCCTTGTTTAACCTGGTCAGGTCAAATTCGCTTTCAGCTCCGTTGTAAAAGACAAAATCCATCCAGGCAGACTTGCCATTGCCTCCCTTTTGCCAATTGCCTTTCAAATTGCCAAATGTTGCGGTGAACAAATGAAAGTTGAAAGCCAGACCATCCAGATTCAGGCAGAATGGATCGAATGCGCTATTTGGCAAAGATAGATCCTTCAAATCTACATTTCCGAATTCAAATCTTAGCCTCAAATCTTTGGCGACGAATTTCCCCTCCTTCAACCTGTCGATGCTGATGTGCTTGTCTCCGCCATTGGTGATGAAATTGATGCCCGCAAGTACTTTGTTCTCTTTTTGTTGACCGTAGAAACTAGCCGAACTAAAATCATAATCATCGTGCAAAAACCGCACCTGAAGGTATTTTGGATTCGTCACACTGCCCCAGTAGACCAGGAAAGGACGACGCTGGTTCCATAAACTGGAACAATTGACCGTGGAAAGCGCAAAATCCGGAGCCAGATAGCAGGTTCCGACAGTCTGGGGTGTCTCTTTTTCGAATAGATCTGTTACAGTTCGCGGATAGATGGGTGCAACAAAGTAGTGCATCAGGTAATCCGGAATCTGATGTTTGATCTTTGTATCGCTCCTCTTTTCTTCGATACCGACATCAATCTTTCCTTTCGATCCCTCTTTGAGAATTGCATAAAATGAAGGTTTAACCAGTGTACTGTAGGAACGGCTGTGCGGTCCGGCCCATTGGCCGGTGGGTTGGTGGTAATGTTTTGCAATGGTTGCCCAACCAATCGAATAGAGCGAATCGATTTGTTGCCTGGCTGCAGGCTCTACGATGTGGTTTTTCATCCGGAACAGCTCATCCAGGGCTACAATGGTGTAGGTTGGACTGTTGTATTCCGAGAAACCACCTTTATCGAGCGTATAATCGTAGAATTTTTTCAGTCTTGCATTCGCATATGACTTCATATCGGGCAGGTCAAACAGATGGGCAACCATGTAGGTTACGTAGGTACCCATGATGGCAATGTTGGTGTAGCCCGGCCCCATGTTTCTTTTTTCAATCGACCTGGCTGCCAGTACCAGGGCATTTTGGATGGCAGGTTTTAATTCGGCCGGAATTTGATCCTGATGACCCATCCATACATCCAACAGGCTTACTGCATTGAAATCGGCCCAATTGAAATCGATGGGCGCCTTTTTGGTTGCCAGCGGCTCTTCCATGTAATAGGGCCATACCCCACAGGATTTGGAGGTCGTATCCTGGTCCTGGAGGGTGATGGTCTTCGCTATGACCTCAAAAGCCCTTTCCCTGTACTGTTCCTCACCCAGGTCCAGAAGGAGAACCGCATAGGAAAAGGAGGCCCTGACTTCATGGAACAGCCCGCTGCTGGCATCCGTATGGTAATTGTATCCGCTCAGTTTTTTCATGATCATCTTCACTTCCGGATCATACTTTTCGTGCAGCCCCTTCAATGATTCATGGACAATTAGCTTCGCTTCCGGCGAAAGTTGAACTTTTTCATACTGAATCTGTTCGTCGCGGTAACCGGATTGCGAACAGGATAAAAGAAGGATACAAAACAACGGTGCAAAAAACAGTTTTGTTTTCATACGATAATAATTTATTTTTCAAAGGTCGTATGGATCTCGCATGCTGAAATTAACTTCTTCATCAATATAACTGATTTACATGCTTGTTTCATACGATACTTATTTGTTTTTCAATGGTCAATATTCCAAACCCACTGGCTCCAGTTCACTCATTTTGGTTGCATACCTTTTCCCCAATTCCCTTTGTGATGCGGCATCAAAATGAACAGAATCCCCTTAATGATATAGTCAGCACCTTACTGGATGCCGGCACAGAAATCTTGAAATTTCCATCCATATCCGTAACAGCACCGGTAGTAGTCCCCTTTACGACAACATTGGCTCCCGGAACGGGATCATTGTTGTCATCTGTAACCTTACCGGTCACACTCTTCTGCTGTGCAAATAGCACCGTAAAAGAGAGCA
>CAZVTL010000209.1:0-7031 GCA_964630075.1 uncultured Tangfeifania sp. | reverse complement strand
GTGTGCAAGTTCGAGTCTTGTTCTGGGCACCGATCAAAAAAAGGCAATTGATATGAAGTCGGTTGCCTTTTCTGTTTTCTGTAATTGCATTACTGTCATGCAAGTTCTAAAAAATAATGTAATTTTGTAGACTTTTTGCATTGTCAAAAAACAGTTTTCTTCTGTAATAACATACTTACGATTTGGAGAAAGCTTTGGAGTGGCATGATTCTTGCAAGTAAGATTTGTTTAAATAGCTTAACACATTTATTATGGCAGGTACCGAATTGTTCGGACAGGAGGAGCGCAAAGAGGTGATGGATGTTCTCGAAACAGGCGTTCTTTTTCGCTACAACCACGATGCTCAAAGGAATGGTGTATTCAAAGCCAAAATTTTTGAACAGGAATTCAGCTCCTACCTTGGTGCCAAGCACACCCATTTCTGCGCTAGCGGAACAGCCGCCGACTCATTGTCACTGGCATGTTGCGGCATTGGTTATGGCGATGAAGTGATCGTACCGCCTTATGGATTTATCGCCCCGATTGAAGCAGTTTTAATGGCCGGTGCGATTCCTGTTTTTGCCGAGATCGATGAAACGCTCTGCCTGAGTCCCGAAGGAGTTGAAAAGATGATTACGCCCAGAACCAAGGCTGTACTGCTGATCCAGGTCTTTGGATCCATGGCCAAAATGGACGAATTGGTATCGGTTTGCAACAAACACAACCTGGTATTGATTGAAGATGCGGCGCCTGCCCTGGGAGGAAGCTACAAAGGAAAAATGTTGGGGAATTTCGGTAAAATGTCTGCTTTCTCTTTCGACTATTACAAGATTATCACAGCTGGTGAGGGTGGCGCCATTGCCACCAATGACGATGAACTCTACGACCGGGCCCACAAATATTCGGACCATGGACATGACCACATCGGAGAGGCAAGAGGAGCCGAACAGCACCCCATTCTGGGCTACAATTTCCGCGGTTCCGAACTGGGAGCGGCAGTGGTATTGGCACAACTGCGCAAGTTGCCCTACATGATTGAAAAACAACAGAAACACCAACATATATTAAAGCAAGTACTTCTGGAGTTTCCGGAAGTTCAACCCAGGCTGGTTCCCGATGAAAGCGGGGACTCTGCCACTTTCCTCTCATTCTTTTTGCCCGACAACGAGAAAGCAGTCAAGACTTTTGAAGAGTTTCAAAAGCAGGGCCTTAGTGCCTCCTATTGGTACAGGAATAATTTTCATTACCACCGCCAGTGGGGACACCTGAAAGAGCTGAAGTCGATCTTCAATCTTCCTGTCATGAAGCTCAACAATGTACCTGACTATGCCAAGCTGGAGGTGCCAAAATCTGATGCAATTATGCAACGGTTGATGATGACCCAGATTATGGTGAACTGGAGTGAGGAAGATTTGAATACACTGACCTCCAAAATGAGGTTGGCACTTAAAAATGCACTTAAATAAGGTAAAATATGTTTAGAAATTTAAAAGCTGTCGGGCGCGTGCTTTACGGCAGAAATAGTTTCAACCAGCTGGATGACGTTTTAAATGAATTAAGGGTCAGTGAAGACTCCTACGTGCTCTTTCTGGTGGATGAATATTTTGAAGGAAAAGATTTTATGAAGAGGATTCCTTTGCATCCGCAGGATATCCTGAAAATAATTGACATCACAGAAGAACCCAAAACCAAAACAGTGGATGAAATTGTTGCGGAGGTAAAAAGCCTCGGCAAAGGAAATCCTGTTTCTGTAGTAGGCATGGGTGGCGGCAGTGTAATGGATTATGCCAAGGCTACCCGGCTTATGTTTACCAACGAAGGTTCTTCTGCCTTGTACCAGGGACTGGACCTGATCAAGAACAAGGGTATTCATTGTACCGTAGTCCCAACCATTTCAGGATGCGGAGCCGAAGTCTCCATGACAACAGTTCTCACCGGACCGGTGAAGAAATTGGGTATCAAGGGTAATTTCACCCCAGCCGATCAATTGGTGCTGGATCCGGAATTGATCGTTTCGGTTCCCGATCCCCAGCGGTTTTATACAGCCATGGATTGTTACATCCACAATGTGGAGGCACTCAATGGTCACCGTAAAACGGTCATGGGCGACTCTCTCGGAACCGAATCGTTGCGGCTTTGCAGGGAAATCTTCCTGAGTGAAAATAGCCGCACTCCTGAAAATGAGGAAAAACTGATGGTGGCCTCCTATTTGGGAGGACTTTCCTTAACCTATTCCGAAGTGGGTGCCTGTCACGCCATCTCTTATGGTCTGGCAACAGTTACAGGGGTTCACCACGGACTGGGCAATTGCATTGTATTCAATCAGCTGGATGAATTTTACCCCGAAGGTGTAACCGAGTTCAGGCAGATGATGCAGAACAACCACATCGTTCTTCCTACAGGTTTTAATGCCAGCCGCACGTCGGAGGAGATTGAAAAAATGATAGATGTTTCCCTCACGCTCATCTTTATGTGGGCACATGTTTGCGGTCCCGAGTGGCAAAAAATCATCACCCGTGAGAAGCTTCGTGGCCTGTTAATGAAAATGTAATTATCCGAAAATGAAGAAAATAGTTAGAGTAGGAAATATTGAATGTGGTGCAGACAAGCTTTTTTTGATTGCTGGTCCCTGTGTGGTGGAGGATGAGAAAACGATGATGGATACTGCCGAGTTTTTGGTAGGATTGTCACAAAAGCTTGATTTACCACTGATTTTCAAATCTTCCTTCCAAAAAGACAACCGCAGTTCTGCTGATTTCTATTCCGGTCCAGGGATCGAAAAAGGGTTGGCAGTTTTACAGAGGATCAAGGAGCAGTTCAAGGTTCCAGTAATTACCGATATTCACTATCCCGATCAGATTGCCGCCGCGGCGGAAGTTGTTGATATTATTCAGATTCCAGCTTACCTGGTCATGCAGACCACCCTGGTAGTAGAGGCAGCCAAAACCGGAAAGGTCATCAACCTGAAACACGGGCAGTTTCTCGCTCCAGAGAACATGATCAAACCAGTCAAAAAAGTGGAACAGGCGGGTAATTTCAACATCATGGTAACAGAAAGGGGTTATACCTTTGGTTACAACGATCTCATCGTTGACCCGCGTAGTTTCTACCATCTCAGGGCAACCGGTTATCCGGTTATCTTTGATGTGACACATTCTATCCGCAAATACGGTATCCCAAGTTCTGATCCAGCCGGAGGTTCCAGGGAGTTTATCCCCACATTGGCGCGTTCGGGTGTTGCAGCAGGCATTGATGGGCTCTTCCTGGAGGTGCATCCGGATCCGTCCCGTGCCCTTTGTGATGCGGCCAGTCAGATGTGTATCGCGGATGTGACTGAGTTCCTTAAACCGCTCATCGAAATCCACAACGTGGAAGTCAAATACAGACCAAAATTTTAATACATAATCGATATGGAATTTTTTCTTGACTCGGCCAACATGGCTGAAATTGAAGAAGCCCTGAAACTGGGGATCATTGATGGCGTAACAACTACACCAACCTTTATGCACAAGAACGGTATCACAGATATCGATGGTGCGATTGTGAAACTGTCAAAAATGGTTCCGGTGCTGATGATTGAGGCATTGGGTGAAACTTCTCAGGACATTGTTGCCGAAGCACATCGTCTTCTTGCCCTCGGCCTGGACAAGAAAAAGACGGTTTTTAAAATTCCGGTTAACCTGGAAGGAGTGAAAGCTTGTAAAATCCTTCATGACGATGGATTTCTTATCAACCTGCATCTGGTCTACAACATCCAGCAAGCCTACATGGCCCTTACAGCAGGTGCCAACTATGTATGCGTTTTGGTCGGTCGCATGCAGGACCAGGGACACGATGCACTGGGTCTTGTCAAACAGATTATAGAAGTCATCAAGGAATACAAATACGATGCAAAGGTGATGTTCTCTTCTGTAAGGTATCCCGAACACATCAAGGATGCCCTTTTGCTGGGAGCACACAATATTACCATTCCGTGGAGCATCATGAAGAAACTCGGTGACAACCACCTGACCAAATTGGGTACTGACCAGTTTTTTCAGCATACACGCCTGATGACCATTCAGGTAAAAAGTGTCATCTCAGATGTGAATCCAGTTGTGGATACCGAATGCAAAGTACTCGATGCGCTGCTCAAAATGACCGATTCAGGGATGGGAGCTGTCTCTGTGGTTTCACCTGATGGTAAGCTTGCCGGAATCTTTACCGATGGGGATTTGCGCCGTCAGATGCGCAAGATGGGAGACCACATTCTCACGGCTACGGTTGCCGAGTGCATGACGGCCAATGCCATCTCCATTGATGCCAATGCCATGCTGCAGAAAGCAACGGATATCTTCAATGCCAACCAGGTAGACAATATTGTAGTTACAGAAGGTGGTAAGCCAATAGGGATGCTGGATATTCAGGATTTGGTCAAGCTGGATTTGTTGAGTTGAACCTATCCTCCTTCCAATAAAAAAAGGCGAAACCCAACTGTTTCGCCTTTTTTTGTTGGAAGGAAGCTAGCGGAGATCTTGTTGTCTGATCGTTTTGCTTCTTCTGTGCAGGAATAGCTTATAACTGTACATGGTCAGCAACCCGTATAACAGCATCTGACCTACCATAAAGAGGAATTCAGGGCGAACATTTGAAAGTGTACCTCCCATGGTTCTGATGCGCAGGAATGCCGGAATCATGGAGGTAGAAGGGAAAATATGCGCGACGGAATAGAGCAGGGGCGGAATCGATGCGGAAGGCCACGACATACCGCTTAGAAAGAGTATCAGCGGTGACAAAAAAACCAGCATCATGATCGAATGCTCCCTTCTCTTCATCAGTAGCGATACCGTCAATCCCATGAATATGACTGAGAAAAGAAAGGGGATCATCAGGATTGTCAGGTCAAGCAGGGAACCCAGGTTGGGAAAGCCAAACCATTCAAACAGTACAATCTCCGTGAAGAGGAGGTTCAGTATACTCAAAGAGAAATAGGCCAGGGATCTGCCTGTGAGGACATTCAGAATAACCGAGGTCTTGTGCCTTTCCGAGGAGACCAGTATCTTTTGTTTTTCTCTCCTTGCCCCACCAATCATTCCTATCCCCACCATCAGGGTCTGCTGCAGTATGATCAATATTAGTCCGGGCATGACATTGGATCCATATGCACCGGATGGATTGTACAAGGCATAGCTTTTCAGGGAGATTGGATCCCGTTGTGCCATGGCACTTTCTTCTGCAGATCCACCTGACATGGCCCGACGGATCTCAATTCCTGCTGAAAGTGTGCCTGTTGCACGAAGGGTTCCCTTTAAGGTCTCCTTGTAAATCAGAAAATAGCCTGCATCACAATAAAGGCCTATGTTGGTCTGTTCTCCTTTCAGTATCTTTTGTTCGAAACCGCTTGGAATTAAAATGACCCCCATGGTGGCATCCTCTCTGAACAGTGCTTCCGCATCTTTAAAGTCATCCGCCTGCCGGGTTATGCCTACTTCCTGGGTCGCTCCGATCATTTTGGTCAGTTGCCTGCTCAGGGCCGTTTTGTCCAGATCTACCACCGTGATTGGGATATCCCGGATCACATTGTTCTTGTAGGCAACAGAATAGACAAAGGGATAGATCCATACCGCAATCAAAAGCACCAGAATGGCTCCCCGGTCTGTGAGGATTGCGCTCCATTCATTTGAAAAGGCATCTCCAATTTGTGCCAAAGTTTTGATTTTTAATCGCGTGTTTGCCATCTTTCGTCTGTTACTCTTTTTTTAAAGAACGGTATAGAGAGGATTCCCAAGGCGATAAAGGGTAGCAGCATCAACATGGGATAGAGTGCCACCTCTATCGGTTCTCTCCTCAAAGACTGGCCCAGGAAAACCTTGAGCCAAAAAGTATATGGAAAGATCCAGGAGAAAATGCGGGCAATTGGGTCCATTCCCATCGTGGGGAATGTGAGTCCTGAAAAAGTCAGCGCCATCATGGTATAAGCACTTCCAAGCGAGAGGGTGAGCCGAAGGTTTGTGGTAAAGGTCAAAAATAGCAGAGCCATGGACTGGTATGACAGGATCAGCAAAACTTCGGAGAAAAGAATCATTCCCAACGAACCGTTCAACGGAACTCCCATCGTTTTGATCAGCAGTAAATTCATCAATGTCAGATTGACGAAGAACAGAAGAAGGTAGGGCGTTAGTTTGCCTAAGAGCGCAACAGTGGCGCTGTTGCCTGCGGTATGCAGCCAGGTTGCCCCTGTTCCTTCCTTCATTTCGATTCCAATCGCATAGGCTGTCCCCAAAAATATGAAGACCACCGCAAGCAGGGGTAGCAGACCTGTTACGAGAAAATAGGCATAGTTGCCATATGGATTAAAAAGGAGATGGGTATTTGGCCTGATCGGTTGCGCTTTTTGAACTGCCTCTTGTTGGGGAACACCTTTGTTGACCATCCTCTGTACTTTAACGGTACCAGAAAGCATCGCGATGGTGTTGACCATTTGTGACTGGATTACCCCACCTTTTATTAGGTTGGAGTTGTTAAAGAAGAGTGCAAGTTCAGTTTGTAAGCCCTTTTGGAGATCCTTCTCCAATCCTTTGGGAAGGTAGAGAACAGCCTCCTCTTTCCCATCGGCAATTCGTGCCCGGGCCTCCGCCAGCGAAGCAGATTGAAAAACGATGTCAACAGCTGGTCCGGCATCAACCATGCGGGCTATTTTCCTGGAAAGCTGGGTGTGATCCATGTCGACGATCGAGATGGGCAATTCTCTGACCACTGCCTGAGAGAACATCCATACAACCAGTAAAAAGGAGGCCAAAGGAGCAATCGTGGTAACAAAAATTAACACCCAACTGTTGCCAATTCTGGAAAACTCCCTGCTCATCACCCGTGCGAAGGAAGACCGAAGAACCTTGTCAAGGAAATTTCTGGGGTGCATCTTATTTGTAACCCTTTTTAACCAGATCCCAATTTACCAGTGCACTCATTCCCGGGCGCAATCCTTCAGTTTTTTCAATTGGTTCTGCATGGATTTCGAACGTCTTTGAATCGAAATCTCCCCTTGTTTTGGTGGCATTCCAGGTTGCAAAATC
>CAZVTL010000208.1:321-7042 GCA_964630075.1 uncultured Tangfeifania sp. | reverse complement strand
GAGTTGATCAGCACAACGGCTTTTCAAAAAGCTATCCTCAACAGTGCTGATATAGCCATCATATCGACAGATCTGACCGGGATTATTCAGTCCTTCAATCCGGCTGCCTGCAAGATGCTGGGATATGAATCGAATGAAATCGTTGGAAGGCAAACCCCGATCATTTTTCACATCGAATCAGAGGTCCGTTCAATTTTGCAAAACCAGCCTGAATTCAAGGCTTGTTATTTTGGCATCTGTGACGACCGGTGGGATGTTGAAATGTACCAGGTTCATTCAGAAAAAAATGAATACACCTTTGTCCGAAAGGATGGAAGCAGATTCCCGGTTTCCCTGACCACCTCCACCCTGCGGAATGAAAATGGAGAAGTATCCGGTTTCCTTGGAATGGCTGAAGATATTACGCAGCGCAAGGATCAGTACGATGCCCTGCAGCTGGCCAATCTAAAATTCAGATCCCTGATCTCCAGCATGCAAGCCGGTATCATGGTGGAAGATGAATATAGAAAAATTGTTTTGGTCAACCAATATTTTTGTGATCTCTTTTCCATTCCCGTGGCACCGGAACAATTGATTGGTGCAGATTGTTTCAGCGCTGCAGAAGTTTCAAAAGAGCTGTTCAGGAATCCCGAATCCTTTATTCAGGATATTGAAAGCACTTTGGCCGTGGGACAACCGGTTACCAGCTTCGAACTACAGTTTAAAAATGGTACAACTGTGGAGCGTGACTTCATTCCCATTGAAGATGCAGCGCATGTTAACCATGGTATTCTCTGGATTTACCGGGACATTACACACCGCAAGAAAAACGAAAGAGACCTGCAGCGTCAAAGCAAAATCCTGAGTGGAACGGCACAGGCAACAAATCATCTGCTGACACTTCCGGACCACAACGAAGCCATTCAAAAAGCACTCGAAACCATAGGCCTTGCCACCAACATCGACAGGGTCTACATCTTCGAGAATGAGGTGGATGAGATTACCGGCAACTCCTTCTTCAGTCAAAGGTTTGAGTGGGTTGCAGATGGGATTTCTCCCCAAATTGACAATCCGGAGCTGCAATACATGCCTTACAGTACGAGCTTCCCCCGGTGGTACAACCTATTGTCTGCGGGAAAAACTGTCTCCGGACTGACCAAGGATTTCCCTGATCTTGAACGAAAAATACTGGAAAGTGAAGATATCATCTCCATTATTGTGGCGCCCATTTTTGTCAGGGACCAACTTTGGGGAATGGTAGGATTTGACGATTGTACCGTCGGAATCAACTGGCCGCTGAACGAAATTTCAATTTTGACGGCTCTTGCCGGAAGTATCGGCGGAAGCATTGCCAGACGACTGATGGAGAAAGAGTTGATCACCGCCCGCCATTTGGCGGAGTATGCCACCAAAACCAAATCAGACTTTCTGGCTACCATGAGCCATGAGATCAGGACCCCCATGAATGGGGTGATTGGTATGACAAGCCTTTTGATGCAAACGCAATTGACCGCCGACCAGCGGGATTACGCCGAAACCATCAAGGTGAGCGGCGAATTGTTGCTCAGTGTAATCAACGATATCCTCGATTTTTCCAAGGTAGAATCGGGAAAACTGGTTTTGGAGGAGTACCAGTTCGACCTGCGCCTGGCGATTGAAGATGTCATTGACCTCCTGGCAGTTTCAGCCCTCGAAAAAAATCTGGGATTGTATTTTCACATCGATCCTTCTATTCCTGCGAAGGTGACTGCAGACCTTACCCGTTTGCGCCAAATATTGGTGAATCTTACCGGTAATGCCATAAAATTCACCAAACAGGGAGAGGTTGTCATCAGGGTGAAGCAGGTAGAACAGATAGGATCTGAGGCGATTCTCGAATTCTCGGTGAAGGATTCCGGCGTAGGAATCCCAAAAGAGAAGATTGATTTGCTCTTCAAACCATTTAGCCAGGTAGATGCCTCGACGACAAGGAAATTCGGGGGAACCGGTTTGGGTTTGGCGATTTGTGCCAAATTTGTAGAACTGATGCATGGCAATATCTGGGTAAAAAGCGAGGAGAACCAAGGTTCGCAGTTCTTTTTTACCATCAAAACCCACTACGAAACAAATGAAACAAACCAGCAGAATGCAACCTCCGGAACTGATTTGGTCAAGGGGAAACGGATTCTGGTGGTCGATGCCAACCCTGTAAGCAGGTATATTTTGTGTTCCATCTTCGACAACATCCAGGTAAAAACCCATTGCACCGATTCAATCAGTGCGTCCATCAAACTTTTGGAAAATTCGAAAGATATTGATCTGGTGCTGCTTGAATATGATTTTCCGGAGAAAATTGAAGAAGGTGCAAAATTAGAAATCCAAAAGCTTAAAAAACTGGAGAATACCCCGGTGCTGTTGATTACCAATCCAGCTTCATCCTCCCAATTGCCTTTCATTCAGGATTATTTTCCCCATCGTATCAACAAACCCCTCAAACATTCACAATTGATCGCTTATGTTACTACCATCCTCACCGATCAGAAAAGCAACAAAATGCCCGTAATCAATCCACCCAAGCAATTCCAAAAAATCAATGATTTGTTTCCATTGAATATTCTGGTTGCCGAAGACAATGCAATCAACCAGAAATTAATCACACTGTTGTTTCAAATGCTGGGTTACCAGATTCACATCGCAGCAAATGGTTACGAAGTATTGGAGGCACTCAACCGGCTGAAAATTGACATTGTATTCATGGACATTCAAATGCCCGAAATGGATGGATTCGAAGCCACCCGGCAGATCATAGCCAACTGGGGAAGCCAGCGACCATTGATCATCGCCATGACCGCCAATGCCCTCCGAAGCGATGAGGAACAATGCCTTGCTGCAGGGATGGATGATTACATCAGTAAACCACTGACAATAAGTCAGGTAAAAGAGGGAATTGAAAAATGGGCACTTCTTTGCAACAAATAGGATCAATTCTGCAACAGTTTTAAGCTTTATTGTTACCACTAAAAGACCGCTAAAATGAATCCATGATAAATACAATAAAAAAGATTGTTCGGGAAGACAATTTTCTGTCGCTGGCTGGTAATCTGATTATCTCATTTATGGGGATTGCCGGATTTGCTTTGCTGGCGCGAACATTCGAGATGGAGGTATTCGGAGAATGGGTAATATTCATCTCGGCAGCAGCACTCATCGAGATGTTTCGTTACGGAATCATCAATACTGCCATCGTCCGTTATCTCTCCGGTGCAGAAAAGGAAGAACGGTTAAAATACATAGGATCCAATGGTTTAATTGGTATTGCAGCAACCATTCTGATTTGCATTTTATTGTATATTTGCCTGATTGCATTTTCCAAATCCATACACAACAGTGGCTACGAAATATTCTTTGAATGGTATCCCCTATTGGCTTTGATCAATCTTCCACTGAATACAGCCCTGGTCATTATGCAGGCCGATCTTCAATTTGGGAAAATATTGTTTATCAGGTCCATTGAGAGTGTTGGCTTTTTTCTGGTGGTAGCCGCAAATTTTCTGTTTTTTGAAATTCCTCTGTTGCACCTTGTCTTGGCATTTTTGATCATTGATGCTGTTGCTTCCGGAATCTGTATTTTGAAAGGATGGGATGGACTAAAATACATCAGAAAAGCTACATGGGAAAACAGCAAGACACTTTTACATTTCAGCAAGTATACCACCTTTACCCTGATAGGTACCAACCTGCTTCGCAGTGCAGACACCTTTATCATCAGTTTTAGTCCGATGGGCACTGCTGCAGTTGCCCTCTACAGTATTCCGATGAAACTGACGGAATTGCAGCAGATCCCGCTGAGAAGTTTTGCGGCCACTGCCTTTCCCAAATTGTCAAAAGCCAGCATGCACAACAAAATTGAGGAGGTGAAGGAGGTTTTCTACACCTACTCCGGCGCAATGACTTACCTTTTCATGGCCATCAGCCTGTTCACATTTGTTTTTGCCGATTTTCTGATCCTAATTCTGGGTGGCAGCCAATACCTTGGAACCGACCCTGTGACAGGCTTTAATGCAGCCACCATCATGCGGATCTTTTCCATCTATGGCCTTTTGCTGCCAATCGACAGGATGACGGGAATCGGTCTCGACAGTATCAACAAACCGAACATCAACTTCATGAAAGTATTGTACATGGTGATCGCCAATGTGGTAGGCGACATCATTGCCATCTTCATTTTTAAGTCATTGTCACTGGTAGCCGTTGCCTCCATATTCTTTACAACGATCGGAATATGGGTTGGTTACTATTACATGGACAAGGAATTGTCGCTGAACTATAGATTAATCTTCAGCAGAGGAATAGATTTTTACAAAACAATTTATGGCAAATTCAGGAATAAAACATCCTGGAACCATTGAGTTCCAACAATGAAAAAATGAAATTATCACCATGGTAAGGAACAACCCATTTGATCTATTAACCGGTTCGGATCGCCTTAAGTCTCCTGTCAACCTCCTGTTGATGGGGATTTTGATGGTATTGTCATCCTGGTTAATCGGCAAAATGGGCATTACCATTGGGATGGGACTGATGATCCTGCCATTTGTTTTTGCCTTTTTCTACCTCTTGTTTGTCTATCCGGTCGTTGGATTGTACGCAGCTGTCATGCTGGGATTCTTCTCCCTTGGACTGGGTCGCTATGTTGATTTTCAAG
This sequence comes from uncultured Tangfeifania sp., assembly GCA_964630075.1. Lineage (GTDB taxonomy): Bacteria > Bacteroidota > Bacteroidia > Bacteroidales > Prolixibacteraceae > CAINVV01. The sequence continues at coordinate 2,379 of CAZVTL010000208.1, read as the reverse complement.
TTGGTTTGTTGATGGATGGCATTCTTTTCCTCACTTTTTTGGCCATGATCTTCAACAAATTCTACGATAAAATTGATTGGTCTCTTGCTGCGAAGGACATTTCCCTGCTGGCCTTAATCTGGTTTGGATACTGTTTTCTGGAGGTGATCAACCCAGAGGCAAGGAGTTTTGCTGCCTGGTTAAATGGTATGCGTGGGATCGGCATGTACATGTTTCTATTGATCGTTTTGACGCTGATGCTGTTGAACACCAGCCGTAAGATTGAAATCTTTCTGTTGCTCTGGGGTGGGTTATCGCTCTTGGCCTCCTTAAAAGGCATTGCACAAAATTTGTTTGGGGTGGATAGTTACGAACAGGCCTGGCTGAATGCAGGTGCAGCGCAGACCCATGTCTTGTTTGGAAAGCTTCGCATCTTCTCGTTCCTGAGCGATGCCGGCCAATTCGGGGCCAACCAGGCCTACTCGGGAGTGGTTGCCCTCATTCTAGCCCTGGAGGAGAAGGTCTGGTGGAAAAAGTCCTTCTTTCTGACTGTTGCTTTTTTAGGCTTTTACGGAATGTTGTTGTCAGGAACCAGAGGGGCCATCAGCATTCCACTGGCCGGAATGGGAACCTATTTCATACTCAAAAAAAACAAAGCAGTGATGTTGGCAGGATTCATCTCCCTGGTAATGGTTTTTATTTTCTTTAAATACACCACCATCGGACAGGGCAACCAGCAAATCCGAAGAATGCGAACTGCTTTTGATCCGAAGGATGCCTCCTTCCAGGTGAGGCTTGAGAACCAGCGGATCCTGAAGGGTTATCTTGCAACGAGACCCATCGGCGGCGGGCTCGGTCATGCAGGGGTAAAGGCAAAAAAATTTCTACCCAATGCTTTCCTGTCCAATATCGCCACCGATAGCTGGTATGTGATGATCTGGGCCGAACTGGGGGTGATAGGGTTGTTGCTTCACCTGTTTATCCTGTTTTACATAGTCATCAAATCATCATACCAAATCATGAACAGAATACGTGATCCAATATTAAAAGTAAGGATGTCGGCACTTTTGGCTGGTATGGTAGGTGTCATGGTAGCCTCCTATGGTAACGCAGTATTGGGAACTGTCCCAACAGCGGTTACGATTTACATCTCAATGGCATTGTTGCTGAATACAAAAAAACTCGATACGCAAGCAGAGGTTCAGGAAGTAAAAATCATGGATGAACAGAAATTGTTGTCTGCCTAGATCTCTACCTGCCACTGTTTGCATGATCGGTGTTTATTGAAATTTGATTTTATCAACCAAATAAAACAGACCTATGGAGTATCCTTTGGTTTCAATAGTTACTGTAAATTATGACCATCCGGAAGTGACGCTGGCACTGCTGGCTTCGCTTCGTTTGGTTACCTATCCAAACATCGAAGTAATTGTAGTGGACAACGCTTCTCCGAAAGATGACCCGGCCATCCTTAAACAGTCTTTCCCGGAAATTATTTTCATTCAAAGCACCGAAAATCTGGGCTTTGCCGGGGGAAATAACCTGGGTATCCGTCAGGCGAAAGGGAAATATCTGCTGTTCATCAACAACGATACAGAGGTTGAACCTGGGTTTTTGGAACCGCTGGTCACCAAATGTGAATTAAATCCCGAAATCGGTGCAGTCAGTCCCAAGATCAAGTATTTCGACCATCCGGATACCATCCAGTTTTGTGGCCAGGCGCCCATGAATCCTTATACCATGCGCAGCCACGGAATTGGTCATGGTGTGGTAGACACTGGCCAGTTTGAAACCGATGCACAAACCCATTTCGTACATGGCGCTGCCATGATGGTGCCACTGTTGGTGATTCGAAAAACAGGACTGATGCCGGAATGCTATTTCCTTTACTATGAAGAGCTGGACTGGTGTGCCTGCATCAAGAGGGCTGGCTACCAGTTGTGGTATGTACACGACTCCACCATCCTGCACAAAGAGTCCATCTCCACCGGAAAGCTTAGTCCCTTCAAGACATACTACATGAACCGGGCCCGCCTGCTCTATCTGCGTCGCAATGTGACCGGCTTTACCTTTTTCGTA
>CAZVTL010000208.1:0-311 GCA_964630075.1 uncultured Tangfeifania sp. | reverse complement strand
TGCTGAAGCGCGACAAAGGACACTTCAAATCCTATGCAAGGGCCATTGGATGGCACATCAGTCACCTGTTTTCCAGGGAGATACACACCAATCCAAAACTTTGAAGTGTGCTGCGCAACGCTTGAAGGAGGTATATTGTGAAAATGACAGAATCAGCATGAAGAAAACAGCGGTTCCCCGGAGGAATCCAAAAACATTCAGACGACATCAGAACCAACAATAAAATTATTAAATATGATAGTATTCAATTACATACAGATCATCATATTGATTTTGCTGGGGCTTTCCACCCTCTACATCTTCATCTTTGC
>CAZVTL010000207.1:5527-7191 GCA_964630075.1 uncultured Tangfeifania sp. | reverse complement strand
ATGGATATGATAAAATTGATGATGTGATTGTTTGGGGAATTATTTCGAGAGATATACCAAAATTGAAAATTCAAATTGATGCATTGTTGAAATAACGCATTCTAGCTGGAGTGAATTTGCTATTCACTCCAATCCCCCTGCTGGAAAGGACCTGTCCTTTTTTTTGTTTATAAAAAAGTCAAAGAACGCTTATTACCTTTGATTACAATACTTTTAAATCCATTCCTATGAAAAAAATTCTTTGTTTGATGTTTCTGCTGGTCTCCCTGACCACCTTCTCCTTTGGCGCCGGTAAAGAGAATAGTTCGCCCCAGTTGCGCCATGTGGTATTGTTTGGTTTCAAGGCCAATGTTACGCCCGATGAGGTAAAAGCAGTGGAAGCTGCCTTCCTGGCGTTGCCCGGGCAGATTAAATGCATCAAGAGTTTGGAGTGGGGAACAGACATTAGTCCGGAAGGATTGCAGAAGGGACATACGCACTGTTTCTTCCTTACTTTCAGTTCTGAAAAAGAACGTGACGAGTACCTGGTACACCCTGCACACAAGGCGTTCGGAGCCATGCTGGGCGGTAAGTTATCAACGGTTACGGTGGTAGATTATTGGGCTAAATAGGTTAACAACCTACGCTGTACCGATTTTTATTCAGGGGTGTTAGGAAGAGGTTTGGATCGCTCAAAACTTCCGAACATCCCTGATTTGTAAACCGTTCCAGGGGGGCCTATAGGGTTAAATAAAACGATGTGAGAATGTTGCAACTCTGACATGGAATTGTGTAACAGCCCGGTGCAAACAAAGTGATATCCTTGCTGCTATTATTAATGTGATTAAAAAAAACATGAAAAGCATGAAAAGGATTGGTTACTTGTTGTTGATAGTTGTGGTTGCACTTTCGGGATTCCTGGCAACATCGTGTAAAAAAGAGGCTACCGAAACAAACATGATCATCAGAAACTGGACATTGTCATCCAAGACAATAGCAGGCGTGAGTGTCGCAACAACCTGCGAAAATCTCTCAAAATGGAACTTTAAGGCGGATGGTACCTATGCGATCTACGATGCGTGCGACAACACCCAAACGGGTACCTGGAAATTGGCATCCGATGCCAAAACATTGACACTGGATGGGATCAAAGCCTATGCGGTTGTTGAAAGTACGCTTGGCAAACTTGTGGTAGAGTTGCAGGTAGGCAGTATCGGGCTAACCCGATGGTCATTCAACTAATTGACAATGGATCGTTGCGGAGACAACCCGCTCCACCGGACTTCCTCCCTGGCAAGTGTGGACTCGTAAGACGTGGATGTGATCCGCCCGATATACTTTTCCTCCCCTATTACCCTGAGCGGCCGGGGGAAACTCCTTCGGAGTTGATTCGCTGCGTGATACCTTAACCCCCGGTTGAAACCGGGGGTTATTTTTGGGATACTCCTTCGGAGTAACAATAGAATTGTCCCCCTTGGTATTTGTAAATCAGAACAGGATGCCAAACTGCCTGGGTAACCACTTAAATAACCGTTCCTCCTTGCCCCAACTCCGCAGGAGTTCCCCGTGTATAACCCGCGGTTTCAATAACGATGAAGTACAACCAAATTCCAAATTTCCCCAACTCCGAAGGAGTTCCCCGTGTATAACCCGCGGTTTCAATAACGATGAAGTACAACCAAATT
>CAZVTL010000207.1:0-5427 GCA_964630075.1 uncultured Tangfeifania sp. | reverse complement strand
TACAACCAAATTCCAAATTTCCCCAACTCCGAAGGAGTTCCCCGTGTATAACCCGAAGTTTCAATAACGATGAAGTACAACCAAATTCCAAATTTCCCCAACTCCGAAGGAGTTCCCCGTGTATAACCCGAAGTTTCAATAACGATGAAGTACAACCAAATTCCAAATTTCCCCAACTCCGAAGGAGTTTCCTGTGAATAACCCCCGGTTTCAACCGGGGGAGCGCAGGAAGTAAAGGATAACTCAAAACCCCGTCAGGGGTTTCCCTACAAGCCACCAACCAAACCTTCCTGATATGCCGCTACAAGGCGTAACCCTGTTTACAGCCACCCCATCCCTACATCTATATCAGGCACTTGTTTTCCGTTTTTATTGGCTAAATTTATGGCTGAAACAATCCACACCATTCCTCCCAGCTTTGCATTCACAATAGATGCAACCGGGAGTGTTTGTTGTGACTTTTACCTAGTTTGGTCAAAGTTCAATCAAAAGGGAACGCTCATTTTTATCGTATGAAGAAATATTGGATGCTTGTAACGCTTTTTCTGACTGGATTACTCATCTCAGCAATCCGTCCCTATGATTATTTCACCTGGGTACTGGAAGTAGCTCCCGCCATCCTTGGGTTACTGCTACTCGTCTTTACCTTCAAAAGCTTTAGATTGACGGATCTGACCTATGTGCTGATCCTATGTCATTGCTATGTCCTGTTTGTGGGTGGGCATTATACCTATGCCGAGGTGCCACTGTTTGACTGGATCAAGGAAGTATTTCACCAAAGTCGCAACAACTACGACAAAGTCGGACATTTTGCACAAGGATTTGTACCTGCCATGATCGTACGGGAATTGTTCATCAGAAAGGAGATCGTAAAAAAGGGACACTGGCTCTCCTTTCTCACAATTTGCGCATGTATCAGCATCAGTGTTTTTTATGAGTTTTTGGAATGGTTTGTCGCAATTGTTTCAGGCCAGTCAGCCGAATCATTTTTAGGCACCCAGGGATATGTATGGGACACTCAATCTGATATGCTTTATGCCTTAATCGGGGCAATTTGTATGGTAGTTTTTGCATCCAAAATTCATGACAAACAAATAGCCAAACTAAAATCCGGCGTATAATCCGAACGCTGTCCTTCCCCGTTTCTCCGTTTCCCGTTTCTCCGTTTCCCGTCTCTTAGTCCTTCAGTCCCTTAGTCTCTTAGTCCCTTAGTCCCTCAGTCTCCGTCATTCTTCCGTCATTCAATTTTTCGAGTTCCACCCCCACCCTCAAAAATTTCCCCTTGGTCACAACAACCTCACGGTTATCCACCTGGTAACCTGCCAGAGCAACGCTGAGCCGGTAGTTGCCACCCTCCAGGGTTTTCACAAAAATACCTCCCCTGGCTGCGCTCTTTTTGGCAAGGACCGGATGGTCGGGTTGATCGGATTGCACCAAACGGCAGAGGGCGCCCGGGAGGGGTAGTCCGCTCTCCTTGTCCGTTACGGTGACCACCATTTGAAGGCCGGGTCCGGCATGGTCTACAAGCATCCTGGCAACCTTGTAAGCAGCATATACTTCAGGCTCATTGAATTGAAGGATACTCATCAGCAGATCTGCCTTTTCCAGCTGCTCGTCTACCTCCCTGAAGAGATCGGCCATGTTACCGGTAGCCACTTTCCAAGCGATCCTTGCCATCCGGGGCTCGGTAACAGCTTCCTCAAAAGCACGAAGGGCCTCCTTCAGATCGGACAGGTTTTGGGGTGTCAGTCCGTAGGCAAACGCCCTGTCGAGGTACTGGATACCCTGGTCGTGGAGAATTCCGCCAAAGGCTGTGAGCTCCTCCTCCCGCATGCGACCCAGTTCTGTAGGGGTGGTTTTGATTTTATAGCGCAAGGGCTCGTCGTTGCTGAGGGCTGCATAGGCAGTCAGTTTCACTGCCACATGGACACATTGCCGGACCAGGTTGGCCTTTAACAGGCGCTTGTTGGCTCCTGCCCCATGCTGGTTGGAAATTTGCTTCACCGAGGCAGCATCGATCCCGACAACAAGGGTATCGAGTGCAACGGAGATCTCCGTGAAATGGGGAATAGGCTGAATTGTATCGATGTAGCGGTCAAAAAACATCCGGAGAACCCGCAACATCTTATATATGGACAGTTGTCTTTGTGTCATATCAAATAATTTTAAGGGGTTATATTTGAAATTACAGCCACTGCGAACAGAGATTAAAGGTAAATCTTTGTTTTGAAATATCCTAGAATCAATGATACCATTCATGTATTCAGTGCTTTGAGTTATGGATGTCTTGATTAGTTGTATAAAAACAATGCTTTCTATCATATTGCCCATGATTCAATGCATGTGACGATAGCTTTAAATTATACTTCGATTGCTTCCATAACACCTATCCTTGCTTTAATTTATGTAACCAATGATTGTATGTATTCATCCAATGTTTATATTTAAAATACAAATGCTTTAAATCATTCAATCAAAAGTTTCCCGAATGGAGGCTATATCAAAAGACAAGATGAATATTGTGCGCTTTCAATTTGATAGTTAATTCCATTTTATACCCTTAAATCCCCCCGATATAGATCGGCACAGGCTCTGAAGGGGACTTGGTGATGGTGAAGTGGTCAGGAGTTAAGCCCCTTTAGGGGTTTGGGGTCTGATCAATCCGGAAATCAGTTTCAAATTTGTTACCGAAGAAAGGAATGGTATTCCATGACCCAGGGCTCCGCTGTGCTACACTCCGGGCTACCAATATTTTGCCGCGCTGTAGCTCAACTGCAGTATTTCAATCCGTTTTCTGTGCCAATTACCAAATTCCCACATTGTCGAATTTTCACATTTAAATTTGGGTGAACCAGGCCGGTGTCACCAGTGAATTCCCTTCAAGCGTCGCCAAAATCTAAATATCTTGTCAGAGGCAGTGACCAAAAATTCGGCCTCACTTCTAAACTTTAGCGAAATATTATTACTTTGCATGACCGGTTACACGATGCTTCCATTACGAGATATCTCAGAAATGGAGGATCGTGATACTTTCGGATTTTATTAAACTAAACTTTTACCGCATGAAGATCAACAAAGAGGTTTTGGCACCTGTCGGTAAGCTAACCAACCTGTTATATTCAACAGAGGGGGAACATGTTTGGCAATTTTCCCGCATTGGCGGGGAGAACAGGGTAAACCTGCTGTCGGGGGCCGACCTTGCCAACCTGGAGTCGCTCGACCAAAAACTCTGGACAGCGCTGAGCTGTCCGGTTTTCGGGATGGAGATCGACGACCGGACCCTTGCCCTGATCGATACCGACAACGACCAGCGCATCCGGGTACCGGAGGTGATCGCCGCCGCGAAATGGCTGGTATCCCTTGTCAACAACCCTGATGATCTGGTGCAGCAGAACAACTCGTTGCCACTGTCGGCCATCAACACCTCTACCGTGGAGGGAGAGGCCATCTATACCTCTGCCCTGCAGATACTTCGCAACCTGGGCAGGCCGGAGCAGCCGGCACTCTCCGTGGCCGAGGTGTCAGACCTGGCAACCATCCTGGCAGATGCCCGCTTCAATGGTGACGGGGTGACCGTAGCGGATTCCACCGATGATGCGGAGCTCAAAAAACTGATTGGATCTATTTGCTCCCTGGTAGGTTCAGCCACCGACAAATCAGGAAAAATGGGCATCACAGAAGATCATTTGAATGAATTTTTCGCCCAATGCAAAGCTTTTGAAGCCTGGTATTCCGTTGCCGAGCTGGAGGTTTCAGCCTTACTTCCCTTCGGATCCGATACGGCCGAGGCATATGCCACCTATCTAGCGTTACAGAAAAAGATAGACGACTATTTCCTGCGTTGCAGGATGGCCGAGTTCGACAAGGGATCTGCCGCACAATGGAACCTGTTCCAACCGCAGGCCGAACAACTGAGTCCCGACAACCTGGCGGAGCGTACCGAAGCCATTGCCTCCTTCCCCATTGCCATGGGCTACCGCGCCGAGATGCCGCTGACCAAAGGGATCAATCCCTCCTGGAAGTCTTTGCTGGATAAACTGCGGAGCCTGCTCCTCACCCCGCTTTTTCCCGGTAGGGAAAGCCTTTCGCAGGAGGAGTGGGCCTCCATTCCCGCACATTTTGCTGCCTGGAACGAATGGCAGGCTGCCAAGGCCGGTGCGGCCATCGAGTCCCTGGGCATTGACCAGATCCGTACTTACCTGAAGGGGGAGGCTGAGACATCCATCCGCGAGATGATTGCGCTGGACAAATCCCTGGAGGCGGAGATCAACAACATCGCCCTGGTGGAAAGACTGACCCGATACTATTGTGATTTCTATACGCTGTTGCGAAATTTCGTCACCTTCACCGACTTTTACACCCCCGGCGGATTGTCGATGTTCCAGGCCGGCAGGCTTTACATCGACCAGCGCTGCTGCGACCTCTGCATCAGGGTCAACGACATGCCAAAGCACAACACCATGGCAGGCTACAGTGGCATCTGCCTTGTCTATTGTGACTGCACCTCCAAGACTAAAAATGAGAAGATGACCATTGTGGCGGCTCTCACCGACGGCGACATCGACAACATCATGGTGGGCCGCAATGCCATCTTCTACGACCGGCAGAACTGCGACTGGGACACCACCATCATCAAAATCATCGACAATCCCATCAGCATCCGCCAGGCTTTCTGGTCACCCTACAAAAAGATGTCGCGGATGATTGCCAAACAGATGGAGAAGGTGGCCAGCTCCAAGGAGAAAGCGGTGGATTCCTCGCTCTCTTCCGGTGTGGACAAATCCACCTCCCATGTGGAGAGCGGGATCAACCGCTCCATTCAAGCGAATCCGGCTCCTGCTGCATCCCCCACCGCTCCTGCTGCACCGCCTTTCGACATCGGTAAGTTTGTGGGGATCTTTGCGGCCATTAGCCTTGCCCTGGGTGCCATCGGCACCGTTATCATGTCTATCCTCTCCGGTTTCCTGAAGCTTTCCTGGTGGCAAATGCCGCTGGCCATTGTTGGCATCATCCTGGCTATTTCGCTGCCCTCGATGGTGATTGCCTGGCTGAAACTGCGCAAACGCGACCTGGCACCCGTGCTGGATGCCAACGGCTGGGCCATCAATGCCCGCGTCACCGTCAACATCCTCTTTGGCAAGACGCTTACCCACCTCGCTGCTTTGCCAATCAATTCGAAAGTTAACCTGATCGACCCCTTCCAGCGGAAGCAAAAACGGTTCTGGCCACTCTTGCTGATCATCCTGGGGCTGATCGCGCTGGCGACCTTGGTGATGTGGAGGTATTATTATTGATTTGACAATTCGACGATGTGATGATTCGACAATTTGATGATTCGATGATGTGATGATTCGACAATTTGACAATTCGACGATGTGATGATTCGACAATTTGATGATTCGAAGATGTGATGATTCGACAATTTGA
>CAZVTL010000206.1:0-7204 GCA_964630075.1 uncultured Tangfeifania sp. | reverse complement strand
GCGAATACGATGTTTTGTACCTGACTGCCACCGATCCAACGGGTCGTTTGATTCACAAATGGTCCTGGAATATTGCCCAACCCAAGGATTTTGGAGAGAGATTGATTAAAAAGAGCGGGGAGATGGTTACCGTAGGTGAAAAGGAGGATTGTCTTTTCCTCTCTTCCGGAAAAACAATCCTAAAAGTCAGCAAACAAACAGGATTGATCACGGAGGTAGCCCAGGATGGCAAATTGATCCCCTTCACCAATGGCCCAAGGTTTGTCGGCGATACCCTCACCTTCAAGAATGTATCTTTCAAACAAGACGGGAAAAATGGGGTAATTGAGATCAGTTACCACCAATCTCCCGGGAGTTTTGCCAGGTGGACCATGTTTCCTGGTGGCTGGCTAGAACTGGAGTACAAGTTTCATCCGGTGGGAAAATCCAACTTTGCCGGTATCACCTTTGATTATCCCGAAAAACTTGTAACAGGTGCAGCTCTTTTGGCCAACGGACCCTACCGTGTTTGGAAGAACAGGTTGAAGGGAACGGAATTTGGTCTCCACAGCAAAACATACAACAATACTGTAACCGGGGAAACCTGGGAATACCCGGAATTCAAAGGATATTATGCCAATTTTTATGCCGTACAACTGCAATCCGGTGAGCTTCCTGTAACGATAGTTTCAGCCACAAATGATCTTTTTCTGCACCTGTTTACACCGCAAACCCCAATCTTTACAAAGGGTGGGGTTTCTCCGGCATTCCCATCAGGAAATATTTCCTTCCTGCATGGAATCAGTGCCATTGGAACCAAATTTACCAAGGCGGAAAACGAAGGACCGCAAAGTCAAATAAATGAATACCTCCCAACTGACAAACCACTATCCGGCAAACTCTATTTTCATTTTGGCCCTTCAGTCCCATTTATGAATAGGTAGCATTTCAAACATTTCAAACATTTCAAACATTTCAAACTAATAAACATCCAAACAATGGCAAAATACACTTTAGGCGTTGATTACGGCACAGATTCTGTGCGTACCGTTCTGGTAAATGCATCCAATGGAACCGAAATTTCAAACAGTGTTTTTTACTATCCCAGGTGGAAAGCCGGGAAATATTGTGATCCAGCAAAAAACAGGTTCCGTCAGCATCCGTTGGATTATCTGGAAGGCATCGAAAAAACGATCAGGGAGGCTTTGGCAAAAGCTCCGCAGGGAGTTGCGGCCGATGTGGTCGCCATCTCGGTAGATACCACCGGTTCTACCCCCGTGGCTGTGGATATAAACGGGACACCATTGGCACTCCTGCCTGAATTTGCAGAGAATCCCAATGCCATGTTTGTCTTGTGGAAGGACCATACCGGAACCAAAGAGGCAGAAGAGATCAACACACTTGCCAGAAGCTGGGGAGGGATCGATTATACCCAGTTCGAAGGCGGGATCTACTCTTCCGAATGGTTTTGGGCCAAAATTCTGCATGTGCTCCGCGAAGACAGTGTGGTACGGCAGGCTGCCTACTCCTGGGTGGAGCATTGCGACTGGATTCCGGCACTCCTCACAGGGATCAGCGATCCATTGCAGATGAAGAGAAGTCGTTGTGCTGCAGGACACAAAGCGATGTGGCATGCCCATTTCGAAGGACTTCCTTCGGAAGAATTCCTCCAGAAACTGGATCCTGTGCTGGCCGACTTAAGGTCCAGACTCTATACGGAAACCCATACCTGCGAAGTAAAGGCAGGTAATCTGAATACAGAATGGGCAAAAAGGCTGGGATTAAGCGAGCAGGTTTCCGTAGGTGTCGGTTCGTTTGATGCCCACATTGGCGCGCTGGGTGGTGAGATCAAACCCTATTACCTGAGCAAGATCATGGGGACCTCCACCTGTGACATCCTGATTGCCCCATCTGCGGAGGTGGGTGACAAATTTGTCAAGGGTATTTGCGGGCAGGTCGATGGATCTGTCGTACCCGGAATGCTCGGACTCGAAGCCGGACAGTCGGCCTTCGGGGATGTCTATGCCTGGTTCAAGCAACTCCTGATGGGACCAACTGAGACGTTGATCAACAAAACCACACTGCTGGACGAAGCGCAAAAATTGGCCCTGGTGGATGAAATTGCCGGCAACATGATCCCCTGGCTCTCTGCCGAAGCTGAGCAGATTGAGATTGGTGAAACCGGCATTGTAGCCCTCGACTGGTTGAATGGCCGGAGAACACCCGATGCCAACCAATTGCTCAAGGGAGCGATATTCGGACTTAATCTGGGCTCCGATGCACCGGGGATTTTTCGCGCCCTGGTAGAGGCAACGGCATTTGGTTCCAAAAAAATCATCGACCGGTTTGCAGAAGAGGGCATCCCGATAGAGGGAATTATCGCGCTTGGCGGTGTGGCAAAAAAATCTCCTTTTGTGATGCAGGTGGTGGCCGATGTCATCAACAAACCCATCCTGGTAGCACGCAGTGAACAGGCTTGTGCCCTGGGTTCTGCCATGGCAGCGGCTGTGGTTGGCGGATTGTACCCGACCATCGCAGGGGCCCAACAGGCCATGGGAAATGGATTCGAAACCGAATACACACCGATTCCGGCCAATGCCGCGAAATACCAGCAACTCTACGAGCAGTATTCCAGGTATGGAACCCTGGTCGAAGAGGAGACCATGGGCAATAGGAAGTTGTAACCAATTCTGCTGCAGGTCACACGACATAACATCAGGGGGACTCCCTCCTTGGTAGCGGTTGTCGATGCGGTAATCAGGTTCACTTGCGGTGCAACAACCAAACCCTAAATTGAAATATTCAGAAAAAGTGTGTGAAGTTTTTGGTCAAAAAATTCGCTTTCATGAAAAAAGATATATCTTTACGCTCTATTTTAACTTAGTTTAAGTATGAATAGCATACAGAAAAACAAAGAGACAGTCAAGAATATTTTTACGGAGTACCTCGAAAGAAACGGGCATCGCAAGACGCCAGAGCGGTACGCCATCCTGGACGAGATCTACTCGCGCGATGGTCATTTTGACATTGAGACCCTTTATATCTCAATGAAAAACAAAAATTACCGGGTCAGCAGGGCTACCTTGTACAATACCATTGAGATTTTGCTAGACTGCAAACTGGTGGTCAAGCACCAGTTTGGGAAGAACATTGCACAGTTTGAAAAGACTTTGGCAACGACCCAGCACGACCATCTCATCGATATCCGTTCGGGAAAAGTGACTGAATTCCATGATGAACGCATACGGCAGATCATCGAAGATGCCTGCGCACTTCACAATTTCAAATTGTCGCACCACTCACTCTATCTTTACGGAGAATCTGAGGAGACCAAGTAAGGAAACGAAAACCATAGAAAAAAACCTCTTAATTAAAGAGGTTTTTTTGTGCCCTGCTCTAAAAAATCAATTAATTTTGTGGGGTTTTGACATTTTACAAAATATAAAATAAATCAGATGCAAGTTGATGTATTGTTGGGTCTTCAATGGGGAGACGAAGGAAAAGGAAAAGTGGTGGATGTTTTGACCCCCAGGTACGATGTGATCACCCGGTTTCAGGGTGGCCCCAATGCCGGTCATACGCTCGAATTCAACAACATCAAACATGTACTGCATACCATTCCCTCCGGAATCTTTCGCGGAGACAAGATCAATGTCATTGGGAATGGGGTCGTTATCGATCCTTCCATCTTCAAGAAAGAGATTCAATCGCTGAAGAACATTGGTTTTGATTTGACCAAGACCCTCTACATTTCCAAAAAAGCACACCTGATCCTTCCCACCCACCGTTTGTTGGATGCAGCCTCCGAAGCAGCAAAGGGGGCTTCCAAAATCGGTTCCACCCTGAAGGGGATTGGTCCAACCTACCGGGATAAGATCGGACGCGACGGGTTGCGCGTCGGCGATATCCTCCACAATTTCAAAGAGAAGTACCAGGCCAGGGTTGATTCCCATATCGAATTGCTCACCAAATTCTACCATTTCGATTACAAGCAGGCACTTAGCGACTATGAGAAGGAGTGGTTCGAAGGCATCGAAGTAATCCAGCAATTTCACTTGATCGACAGCGAACACTTTATCAACGATCAGCTGCTGGCCGGCAAAAGTATCATCGCCGAAGGAGCGCAAGGCACCATGCTGGACATCGACTTTGGCTCCTACCCTTTTGTAACCTCCTCCAACACCATCGCCGCCGGTGCATGTACCGGCCTGGGCATTGCCCCCAACAAAATCGGACGGGTATACGGCATATTCAAAGCCTATTGCGCAAGGGTAGGCAGCGGCCCCTTCCCTACCGAGCTGCTGGACGAGACAGGCGAGACACTGCGCAGGATCGGCAATGAATTTGGCTCGACCACCGGAAGGCCCCGCCGTTGCGGCTGGCTCGACCTGGTTGCCCTCCGCTATGCCATCATGATCAACGGCGTCACCGACCTGATCATGATGAAGGCGGATGTGATGGACCAATTCGAAGAGATCAAAATATGTACCTCGTACGACATTAACGGGATCACTACCATCAATTTCCCCAACGAAATTGATGGGAATGTCCTTCCCAACTATGAAGTGCTGGATGGTTGGAAAACTGATTTAACAGGAGTCGAATCAACATCGCAATTTCCTGCTGCGCTTTCCAGCTACATCAAATTTATCGAAGATTATCTCAAGGTACCCATTACCATTGTTTCAGTCGGACCCAACCGTTCCCAAACCATAGAAAGATAAGATGGGTTCCCATTCGGTCCATACCAGTGGCTTGTATACAGATTTCTATGAGCTTTCCATGGCTCAGGGCTATTTTTATGCAGGCAAGGGGTCCGAAATCGCAGTATTCGACTATTTCTTCCGGACCAATCCCTTCAAAGGGGGCTTTTTGGTTTTCGCCGGACTGGGTGATTTTCTGGAACAACTGCACGCTTTCACCTATGACGAAGCGGCAATCAGTTACCTGGCCAACCTGGGCCTAAAGCCGGAGTTCCTCGATTACCTGCGTGGTTTCAGCTTCAAGGGCAAAGTTTATGCTGCAAGGGAGGGCGAAGTTGTATTTCCCAACGAACCAATACTCCGGATAGAGGCCAATCTGATCGAAGCCCAGCTTATCGAGACGCTGTTGCTCAACATACTCAATTTTCAGTCCCTCATTGCCACCAAAGCCTATCGGGTCAAAATGGCAGCCAACGGAAAAAGCTTTTCCGATTTTGGATTACGCAGGGCGCATGGATTTGGTGGCCTCCAGGCCAGCAGGGCGGCCATCATTGGAGGTGCATCCACGACTTCCAATGTTCAGGCAGGTTTCATGTACGATTTACCCGTCTCCGGAACAATGGCCCACAGCTGGGTGCAGAGTTTTGAGAATGAGCTGATCGCCTTTCGAACCTATGCGCAAATCAATCCAAAGAATTCCATTTTGCTGGTCGATACCTACGACACGCTCCGCAGTGGTGTACCCAATGCGATATCGGTAGCAAAGGAGCTGACATTACAAGGAGATCGGCTCATTGGCATTCGACTCGACAGTGGAGACTTGGCTTACCTGAGCAAAAAAGCCCGGAAAATGCTGGACAAGGAGGGCCTTCCGGAAGTCAAGATATTCGTCTCCAACCAACTGAACGAACATGTAATCAAAAGTCTGGAAGACCAGGGAGCCCCCATCGACGGTTTTGGCGTGGGCACGGAACTGGTAACCGGAAAGCCGGACGCATCGCTGGACGGAGTATACAAATTGTGTGAAAGTGCCGGAAAGCCCAGCATGAAAATCTCTGAAAATATCGAAAAGAACACCCTTCCTGGTAAGAAGATGGTCTGGCGGTTTTTCGATGAGGAGGGCAATATCTACCGGGATGGGATCCTGCTGGACCATGAAACACCCGGAGCATGTGAATGGCTCTACCACCCGGTGCAAACCGACAAGAAAACACTGGTCTGCCAGCTCAAGCGAGAGCAGTTGCTACAGCCGGTTTATGAAAACGGGGAACTGCTCCATCCGCTCCCATCCCCTGCCGAATGCCACCAATACCTCACGCACCGGGCCGCACTGTTGCCTGAAGAACACAAAAGGTTCATCATGCCCCATCTTTTCAAAGTGGGGATCTCAGGGAAATTGTTGGATTTGCGCAATGAACTGATCTTAAGCTATAAGCAGAATTACGAAGTATAGCTGATTTTCATTCAGCTATACTTCGTATCACCGAAAAGTACATCCACACCACTGTTTTGTACATCCACTTCACCGTAAAGAACATCCCCTCCACCGTTTGATCCTATTACAAACGCATGGCCAATAAAGAGTTGAGTACAAGATTTTAACGTTTTGTGCTGAAATAACTTATGCTTTTTATATATTTGAATGAAATACCCCTGATTTCGGAATCACCAAACGAGATGATTGTAACCCCAGGGGTATTGGCTTCGCCGATCTTTGATTCCATCTGGCAAATGAAAAAAAAAACATAAACAAAACTACCTGCATGAAATAGCCATGAGGAATATGTTCACACCAACCGAAAATGATTATGTGGCTATTAGCTTCGCTGATCTTCGATTCCATTTGGCAATTGAAAAACAAATTTATAAACAAATGAAATCCCCATGAGACAATATTCACACCAACCGAAAATGAATATCTGGGGATTCCATCAGACCTTAAAAAAACAAATTATATACTGATGAAACCCTCATGTGCTAACGTTCACAAAACAGCATGTAAATTGCATAGAGGGTTCCATACGTACGTTCTGATGTTCAATAAATTAATACCTTTATTTACGTATGAAAGCGAAAAAATCCGAAACCGGCAAAGAGAATTTTGATTACGATTTAGGTAAAACTATTCTGAATTTTCCTGTTGTGGGCATTGGCGCTTCGGCAGGCGGACTCGAAGCATTGCAGGATTTCTTTAAAAATATAATCCCAACGCCGGATGCTGCATTTGTGGTTATTCAGCACCTTTCTCCCGATTACAAGAGCTACATGAACGAACTTCTTTCGCGCTACACGACGATAAAAATTGAAATTGTAACTGACGGAATGGCCCTGAAAGCGAATCATATCTATTTGATTCCACCCAAAATGAACATGACCATTTTTCATGGGGTTTTGTATCTGAATGAGTTAAGTGCCACCCGGACATTAAATTTACCCATCGATATCTTCTTCCGTTCATTGGCCAAAGATCAGGAGAAAAATGCAGTTGGAATTATTTTATCCGGCTCCGGAAGCGATGGCAC
>CAZVTL010000205.1:0-7221 GCA_964630075.1 uncultured Tangfeifania sp. | reverse complement strand
GGATTTTATTTTTGCTAAAATGGTGGGTTAATCTTTTTTTAACGGGTTCAAAAGAGAAAAAAATGAAGAACCCGCTGATTTTGCCTATTTTTGTAACAAATATAATGTGTACACCATGGAACAATTTTCAACCAGGCAGAACAAAATAGGCCGACTCATCCAAAAAGAGCTGAGCGAATTTTTTCGGCGTGAGGCCCTCACACTGGCCAGAGGTAAAATGGTTTCGGTAACGGCTGTGCGAATTACCAGGGATATGTCGCTTGCCAGGTGTTACCTCAGTATCTTTCCCTCTGAAGGAGCTGCAGCCGTGGTTGCTGAAATCAAACTGCACAAGGGCCACCTGCGTGGAGAACTGGGTCAGGCGGTTCGCTTTCAGCTGCGTCACGTCCCGGAGTTGGAGTTTTTTCTGGACGATAGTCTTGATTACATTGAAAAGATTGACAACCTGCTCAAGTAAGTTCTAAAAAATCTGATTGCACATGCACTACGATCCTATCAAGCGACAGCTGGGAAATGTGTTCAACCGATCCCCCTTCTTGCGAAAGCTTTTTTACCATTTGCTGGATTTGCTGCTGCTGAGGGCCTGGCATGTAAAAAAGGCATTGCAGCAGTTCAGTCAGGTTGGATCACACGCAACATTGAATATTTTGGATGCGGGTTCCGGATTCGGACAATATTGTTTCCGTCTCTCCAGACTCTTTCCCAAAGCCCAAATTTTGGGTGTGGATGTCAAACAGGAGCAGATCGATGATTGCAACCATTTCTTCCGGCAAATTGGAAAATCGGATCTCGTCACTTTCGAGGTGGCCGATTTGACCCAATACAAGGTTCCTGCCAAATACCACCTGATCCTTTCGGTCGACGTAATGGAACACATTCTGGAGGATGAAATGGTCTTCCGTAATTTTAGTGAATCACTGCAACCGGGAGGCATGCTGCTGATCTCTACTCCTTCCGACCAGGGAGGTTCAGATACCGATCACCACGACGAAGAGGGAGTTCATGGGTTCATCGAAGAGCATGTCAGGGACGGATACAACAAGGAGGATATTGCTGCCAAATTGATCCATGCCGGATTTTCCAAAGTGGAGGTTGCCTATACCTATGGGAAGTATGGTTCAGTAGCCTGGAAGTTGTCGATGAAGTATCCCATCCAAATGCTGGGCGTTTCAAAGCTATTTTACTTGATCCTCCCGATCTATTACCTGATCGTGTTTCCTTTCTGTGCCCTCTTCAATTTCATGGACGTGAACCGAACCAATGAAAGCGGTACAGGATTACTGGTTAAGGCAATAAAATAGAGGCTCCTTGTTGATTAAAACGAAATTAAGTTAGAAGAACGATTCATGTCGTAGTTACAAATTCTCCAACTTTCGGTTATTTGCCTTTGGTTTCGCGCAAAGCCCGCCAAGTTCGCAAAGAAAAAAATACGACATTATCATTTGTGCATTACTTAAATTTTTATTGCTAGATTTAAAATCACGCTAATAAAGAATTATGCTATGTTAAAACTTACTGAAGTCTTCATGCACATTTCCTTCTTGCTGCACAAATATTCATTGCCAATTTTCTTTGCAGGATGTTTGTTTTTAGGGCTTTGGGCACTGATTTACCCTGTTGGATTTTCGGAACATTTGGGGATTGCCTGGTTTATTGGAGGCAATTTAACGGCTCTTTTCATTTTAAGACAAATAAAAGGCGGAAAGAAATAAGCCGGGTACTCTTTTTTAATATTTGATAATAATTGCCTCCCCATTGAATGTCTCGTTCTACATAGCCCGCCGGTACCTCTTCTCCCGAAAGAAGACCAACCTGATCAACCTGATCTCTGCCATTTCTGTCGTTGGTCTGGTGATCGGAACCATGGGACTTATCATTGGCTTGTCCGGATTCAATGGCTTTGATTCACTGATCAAATCCCTCTACTCCTCCTTTGATCCTGAGTTGAGGATTACTGTCAGGGAGGGAAAAAGCTTCCTGACTTCTACCGCTGCATTTGAGGAGTTGCGCAAGATGCCCGAAGTGGCAGGTTATGCCGAGATCGTGGAGGACAATGCCATGCTGCGTAACAATGAGCGGCAGGTCATTGCCACCATCAAGGGGGTGAGTGAAAATTACCACCAACTTACAGGTATCGACACCATGCTGACACAGGGGGAGTTTAAGCTGGTGGATGGTGCCGGAAACTATGCTGTGCTGGGTGAAATCATTGCATACAATTTGGGGGTTGGCGTACTTCAAACTGATCCCATTGCCGTTTATGTCCCCAAAAAGGGGCGGAGCAGCTCCCTGCTTCCGGAAGGAAGTTTTAACCAGAAGATGATCTATCCATCCGGGGTTTTCTCCATCCAGCAGGATATTGATTCCAAATTCATGGTAGTTCCCATCGCTTTTGCCAGGGAGATCTTCGAATTGCCGGAGAAGGTCAATGCGGTTGAGTTAAAGTTGAAGGAGAACGTTTCACATGCCAGGGTAAAAGCTGCCATCCAGACGCTGTTGGGGCAAGATTACCAGGTAAAGGACCGTTACCAGCAGCACGATTATCTCTACAAAACCATGTTGGGGGAAAAATATGTTACCTACCTGATCCTGGTCCTTATTTTGGTGGTCGCCTCCTTCAACATTGTCGGTTCTCTCACCATGTTGATCCTCGATAAAAAAGAGGACATCGCCATCCTGCAAAGCATGGGTGCCGACAGAAGTACCATCCGCAATATCTTTCTATTTGAGGGATGGTTGATCTCTTTTTTCGGTGCCATCCTGGGTACCATTGCCGGATTGGCCATTTGTCAGGCACAGATCTCCTTTGGCCTGGTCAAACTTGCCGGCGGAGGCTCCTCCTTTATAATTGATGCCTATCCCATGCAAATTGTGGCTACCGATGTGGTGCTGATCATGATCTCGGTCTCCCTGATCGGGTTTTTGGCCTCCTGGTATCCGGTGCGGTTTATCTCCGAGAAGTTGTTCAGGGATGAGTTGCATTAGAATGGTTATAGTTTTTTTCTCGCAAAGGCGCAGAGGCGCAAAGCTCTCTTTCTTTACATCTCTGAATCTCCTATATAAATTGTTTTTATCTCATTAACAATCAATGTAAAATTTTAATGCTGGAGTTATCTGTTTTGAAGTTGGAGTTTCACAACTGCCGATCACTTTGCAAAAAATTATAAATTATTCACAATTCTTGTAATCCCATTTTTTATAAGTAACTCATTGAAATTAATTAATAATCCCAATCTCAAACCGGTAACCTTTAAATAGGTGAGCAATTGCTTTGGATGAACCAGAGCAATCGTTTCGACGGACTTTAATTCAATAATTACTTTGTTTTCGACTATTAAATCAGCCCTGAAACCCAAATTCATTTTGATACCATCCCAGATAAGAGGTATTCCCCTTTGACGTTCTACCCACAAATTTTGCCTTTGGAGTTCGTAATACATGATTTCTTCGTATAACGATTCCAATAGACCCGGACCAAGTTTAATGTGGATTTGGTAGGCCACATCAACTACAATCTTGGATAACTCGTTTTCAGTCATGATAGTTTTGTTTTACCACGATCTTACTCATGCAAAGATACAACGCCGCAAAGTTCTCTTTCTTAGCGTCTCTGCGCCTTTGCAAGAGATTGTAGGTATGCATAATTCAGCAAATCCCCTTTTATAAAATGCACTTCCAGTTACATTTTAGTCCTTAATATACATAAAGTTAATGTATTTGGTTGACAAAGAAGAATTGATTAGGAGGTAAAGTCAAATTAATATGGATGCAAAAAAAGGTTGGTTGGGCGAAGCATCAAATCAAAGCAAATCCGGAATCCAGCGATGGGTCATTTTACCGGAGTAGTCGGTCAAATCCGACCAGTTGTCGATGTCAAATTCAATCACCAGGGTAGAACAGGTGGGCACATCCAGCGAAAAATTGGGCAGGAGGGCATCCAAAAAATTGTAGACCGTGGGATTGTGGCCTACCACCATCACGGTAGTGTGGGAATCGTCCAATTCCTGCAGCATTTGGATGAATGAGGTGGTTAACATCCCGGAATAGAGTTTTTTAACATACCTGACATTCCCGGTAGGGTAACCCAGATTTTTGGCGAAGATTTTTGTCGTCTGCGTCGTACGTACTGCAGGACTGGAGATGATCAGGTCCGGAAGGATCCCTTTTTTGAACAGCTCGAGGCTGATTCTGTCGGCATGATCTTCGCCGCGGTCGGTCAGGGTCCGGTCGTAATCCTGGTCGTAGCCATACTGGATGGTTTTGGCGTGGCGAACTATGATGACTTGCTTCATGTGAGAATAATTTGTTTTTTTATTGCCACATGGAATCGAAGATCGGCGAAGCCAATACCCCTGAGCTTGTTATCATTTTGGTTGAGATTTCCAAATCGTGGGTAATTCATTTTATTTTGTCCAGCTCTTTCCACACCAGCGCGCTCGCTCCAACAATAGCGGCAGAACCAGCTTTTAGTCTGGAAGGAAGAAGTTTAATCTTGTTGCGGTAGAAGGGTAGCAGGTAGCGTTCGAGGCTCTCCCTGGCAGGTTTGAAGAGCAGTTCCCCGGCTGCTGTCGGACCGCCAAAAAGGAAAATTGCCTCGGGACCAAGGTAGTGTACCGCATCGGCCAGGCTTCGGCCCAATATTTCGCCGGTATAGCCAAAAACCTCCATGGCCAATGGGTCACCCTGTGCAGCTGCTTCATACACCATTTTGGCGGTCAGCTCTTCGTAGGAGATCTTTGCCAAAGGGCTTTCGCTGTTAAGGTGGCGGGCCAGCAGTTCGAAAACTGTGCGTTTGATGCCTGTGGCAGAGCAGTAGGTTTCGAGATGCCCTTTGGCTCCGCACCCGCAGTCGCGGCCATCCGGTACGGCAGTGGCATGGCCCAGCTCCCCCGCAAATCCATCCTGGCCATACACCAGGTCCCCATTGACAATCAGTCCGCTGCCAAGTCCGGTACCAAGGGTGATCATCACAAAGTTGCGCATTCCGATACCCCCTCCGTAAATGAGTTCACCCAATGCTGCCGCATTGGCATCGTTGGTTACTTTGACAATGCTGATTTCGGGCAATCTTGCCTGTATAAGCTCTGACAGATGAACGACATCCGTGAAAGGCAGGTTGGCAGTAATTCCCATGGTTCCATCGTAATAATTGGCAAATGGAGCCCCGATGCCGATACCTGCAACCTCCAAATCAGGGATGCTGTTGCCCACTGTTTCGATGGCAAGGCGAATTTCAGCGGTGATCAGTTTTATAAAACTGTCGCGCAATTGATCCGAGACATCTTGCAGGCCATCCGGATTCTCATTTTTCTGTGGCGTCGGAAGCTGTGGCCTTTTTTCGTAAAGCACATTTCCTTCCCTGTCAACGACTCCGATTGAAGTGTTGGTACCTCCGATGTCGATGCCAATGGCTACTTGTCTCATCTGTAATAGATTTGCGAACGATCAAAATAAAAGGGTCGCGCAAAGAACGCAAAGTGACGCAAGGTGAGAATTGTTCTTTGCGTGACTTTGCGTTCTTTGCGCGACCCAAAATGTCTTACCTTATCTTGCTTCCCTTCAATGCGAAGAAGGTGATGTAACCGTAGCAGATAACCGGAACCAACAGGGCACCTCGTGCACTGAAAGCGTCGGTCAAACCACCCATTATCAGCGGTACAATGGCTCCACCGACGATCAAGGTGTTGATGATTCCGGAAGCCAATGGCATTTCGGAAGGATCCAGGTCGTTGACCCCGAGTGAGAAGATATTCGGGAACATGATGGAGTTGAAGAAACCGATGGAGAGCAGGCACCACATGCCAATGGTGGCAGGCAGCATGAATGCGGCAAGGATCAGGAGCATGTTGACAGTTCCGAAAATACCAAGGGCGACATTGGCCTTGCCCTTGCCAAGCAGCATAAGGAAGAAGTTGGCAATGGAAATACCCAGAAAGATCAATCCGTTTTCAGGTTTTGATTCGAATACGAGCTGACCATTGTTCATGGATGCAGAGGTTATAAACCAGCCCACGAAGAAGGCAAAGATCATCACATAGGCAGAGTACTGGTATTTCTTGGCATTGGTTAGCGTGCCCAACAGGATGGATCCGAAGAAACGGCCCACCATGGCGCCTCCCCAATAGATGGCAGACAATTTGACCGCTACATCGAGGGCGGTTCCATCCGCCTTAAGGTAGGGAGCGATCTGTCCGGCTGTACCCACCTCGGCTCCTACATAACAGAAAATACCAACTGCTCCCAGCCAAACCTGGGGTTTTTTGAGTACCGATTTGGATGAAATCGTTGTATCTCCGGTGATGTTTGGGAGTTTGATAAAGGCTATTCCAATGGCAATCAGTACGACAATTGTCCCAATGACCACGAAAGGCATCTGGACAAACTTGGCGGCATCAGCTGCTGTGGCATTGGGATTATTCTGGAGTGCCAATACTGCAGGGGCAAGCACCAAAATACCGGCAAGGAAAGGAGCGATGGTGGTAGCCACACCATTCAATGCCTGGGTAAGGTTGAGACGTGCAGGAGCAGTCTCTTGTGGACCTAAGGCTGCAACATATGGGTTGGCAGCGGTTTGAAGGAATACAACTCCCGTGGCCATTACAAAAACGGCTACCAAAAAGAGCGGATAGGAGAGAACGGCTACGGCAGGGAAAAACATGTAACTACCCACTGCAACCAAAACGAGTCCGGCGATGACACCGCTCTTGTATCCAATCTTCTTGATGATGCTGCCGCAAAGGAAACTGAAACAGGCATAGGCAAAAAAGAAGACCCCATTGACCAACTGGGACAAGAAGTTCTCCCAACCGGGATAGAGTGTTTTCAGGTCAAATGCGAGCTGCACCTGATCCTTCATGGCGATGTTGAAATTGGTAATAAAACCAAAGATGAAAAAGATCGAGGCCATGAAGATCATGCCAAGACGGAGATTGCTGTTGGGCTTTTGTTCCATTGATTTAAAAATTAAAGTTTATCAATTTGGTGTGGTTGTGTTTTCATTCGACTAAACAAATATAGAAATAATTCCATCCTGAGGAATAGCATCATGACATTTTCCCTTCCCTAAATTTTCTAACTTTGTACTTCATAACCGTTATAAATTATGGAATACATTTCTTCTCCCGATCGTTACAACAACCAGTGCGAATACCGCCGCTGCGGACGAAGTGGCATAAAACTGCCCGTGCTCTCGCTTGGCCTCTGGCACAATCTAGGTGGTGA
>CAZVTL010000204.1:0-7310 GCA_964630075.1 uncultured Tangfeifania sp. | reverse complement strand
TGGAAAACGATGTGGCGCTCGGTACAGGCCAGCTCGATATTCCGGCGATTCTGAAGGTGGCAAAAAAAGCTGGAATCAAACATTACTATATTGAGGACGAAAGCCCCGCCTATGCCAGGCAGGTACCCCAGTCAATGGCGGATTTGAAAGGGCTTTAACCGTTGAGGGAAAACGAAATCCCGGTAGGGTTTAAAACCGGAGATTGGCGGTAGCCCTGCTACAAGAGGCAAGGAGCACAAAGAAATGATCATTTGAGTAAAGCTTAAAATTGGTTCTGAATGGCAAAGATATTCCGGGGCTCGAAGAAAAGTGAATTTAGACCACAACTGATTGAATGGGTACTGATCTTTCTGATCGTCCTGTTTTTTCTGGGCATCCTCTATCTGATCCTTTTGTGACAGATCCGTCCACAAATGGTCTGTGACGCTACTGCTCTGTTGCCCTGGTTTTTGATCACGATAGGGTATGAAATAGGAAACTGACCCTCCGGATGGCCAATTATTTCCATTATTCCGCTATTTTTGTCCGATCATTTTAGATCGATTCATGAGACTTTTGTTAATTCTCTTAGCCTGCCTGATCCTCTGTTCAGGAATGACCACCGATACCTCCAAAGCAAAGCAGATCACCTACACCAGGGTAAGGGAGGCCTATTCCCTCAAAGGGAAAGTGGTGGACAAGACTCTGGCCGGACGAGCCATCTCCAAGGAGGGGATGCGAATCTATTTCCGGGCCTTTAAAACCGAGAAGATCCTTGAGTTGTGGGCAAGGAACAGCATCGACACCGCTTATGTGCTGCTCAAGGAGTTTGCCATCTGTGATCTCTCGGGCGATGTCGGACCCAAGCGGCGTTACAAGGACCTGCAGGTTCCGGAGGGGTTCTACCGCATCTCCGAGCTGAACCCTTTCAGCAAGTTCTACCTGTCGGTGAAGGTGAACTATCCGAATGCCTCCGACAGCATCAGGGGGGTACGCGGACGATTGGGAAACCACATCTTCATCCATGGCTCTTGTGTTTCATCGGGGTGTCTCGCCATGACCGACGACCGAATGCGGGAAATTTATGTCTATTGTGTGGAGGCCTTTCATGCCGGCCAGGAGGAGATTCCCATCACCATCTACCCGGCCAAACTGACTGATGCTACCTATGCCAGGTTCCTGACCAGATACAGCAAATACAAGGATGACATCAGTCTGTGGGGTGACCTGAAAAAGAGCTATGACCTCTTTAACCTAAAAAGAGTCCCGCCGGTGGTGAAGTTTCTTCCCGATGGGAAACATGAGGTAAAGTGAAGCTTTCCTCCATCATTGGTTGAAAAGTTCATTGTTACTAGAAATAGGATCATTTAATGTACAATATATATCCGTACATTAATTTGTTTTTGTACGGAATATATCCGTACATTTGCAAAAAATGGGATCATGGAATCAACTATTGAAAACAAAGGAAGTGCCCGATTCGATGCCAGGTTATCAAGGGATAAGAAATTAATCATCGAAAAGGCAGCCATGTTGGCCGGATACAGAAACCTTTCCGATTTTGTGGTATCCACAGTGTATGAAAAGGCCCAGGACATCATTCAAAAATCTGAGTCGATTCTGGTTTCCCAGAGGGATCGTGAGCTATTTTTTCAGGCATTGGTTAATCCTCCAGAACCAAATGAAGCCTTAAGGGCTGCTGTAAGGCAATTCAAAGAATCAGATCCCAAATAATGGCAACCACAGAAATTCTCTCTGAGTGCCATCGAAAACTGAAGAAGGAATTCTCCTGTGGAAAGGTGGTTCTTGACAATTATTTAAAGAACCAGGCGGGCCAGGATGTGAAGCGAATGCTATCAGCCTGTTATGTATCTCTGGATCCTGAAACCGGATTGATTCAAGGTTATTACACGCTTTCAAACAATTCAATACCATTGCAATGGATACCTGAAAGTTTTAAAAATCGACTGCCTTCCTCGTATGGTTCATTGCCTGCCACACTTCTTGGAAGATTAGCCGTTGATGGTAAATTTCGAGGACGCGGGATTGGGAAAATGCTGTTAATTGATGCCTTAAACAGAAGTTATGGTCTTTCCAGAGTGATTGGTTTTTTTGCGGTAGCTGTTGATCCTTTGGATGAAGAAGCAGAAGGCTTTTATGCAAAGTTTGGTTTTATAATGCTTCCTGATAGTCGTAAAATGTTTCTTCCAATGGCTACCATCGAGGAGCTTTTTAATGGAGATTAGTCAGATCTTTTAACCCAGACCAGCATCCCTACTACCGTAAATTTATATCCACAAATAGCCAGAGCTCCTATGAGCCTTTATGGTATTGAAAAACTTTGCCGGATCAAATCTGGACGGTTGGTGGTAATGCCGGTTACTCCCAAGCCTACCAGCCGTTTCACCTCCTGTGGATCGTCCACTGTCCAGGAGAGCATCTCCAGTCCGGCTGTCTTTGCCCTGGCTACAATTGCCTCATCGACGATCTTGTTGTTGAGGTTCAGTCCGTCCAGTTTAAATTTGGCGGCTTCTCCAATTTTTTCCTGAACAGCAGTGGAAGAGCTGCTCAACCAATAGCAGTTATTTTTCGGAAAGAGCTCTTTGGCCTTCACGATGGTTTCCCAGTTGAAGGCAATGAATACCAGTTGTTTTTTCTTGCCGCATTTTTTGACAATTTTCTCCAGTACCGGAAAGACCTCCGGTCCGCACTTGATCTCAATCACCATTTTCCTGCCTTTGGGTACCGTGGCGATCATCTCCTCCAGGAAGGGAATCTTCTCCCCCTTGTACTGCTCACTTTTCCAGGACCCTGCATCCAATGTTCGCAGCACTTCCGAGGTTGTTTCCGAAATCTTGAAGGATTGACCGGTGGTGCGTTTGGTATTTCCATCGTGCATCACCATCACCCGGTTGTCGGCCGAAAGGTAGATGTCCACTTCGACGGCATCCGCCTGCTGCTGCCATGCCAGTTGTGCGGAGGCGACCGTATTTTCAGGTGCGGTAAAAGAGGATCCGCGGTGGGCAATGAGGACGGGCTGGGCCATCAACGAGGCAGCGGCCAGGGTACAAAGCAGAAGGAGCATCATTTTGTTCATGAAACGATCTTTAGGATTGGAACGAAGATACAAAATTGTGGCAAAGCTTGTGCTGCATTGGGGAAAGGGTAGCTTGCCCGCAGCATTAGGATAGGTGGGAGCACTTGTTCATCCCGCAGACAAAGGGTAGGGAAGAACAATTTCTGGGAACCCTTACCTTCCTTCATTTAAGCCGGGCATGGTAAGGAGAAGTAGAAGGTTGAGCCGCTTCCCGCTTCGCTTTCGAACCACAATTCTCCACCATTTCTTTCCACAAATTCCTTGCAAAGCAGTAACCCCAGTCCGGTGCTTGGTTCGCCCTCGGTTCCTTCCCTGGCGGTCTTGACATCCAGGTGGAAAAGATTGGCGGCCAGGGTCTGGTCCATCCCGATGCCATTGTCCTGAATGGCGATTTCAACCTGGTGGTCCCCTTTGATTTTCGCTGAAATGGTTATTTTCCCACCTTGTGGCGTAAATTTCAATGCGTTGGAGAGCAGGTTGCGAAGCACGGTTTGAAGCATGTTGACATCTGCAAATACCAACAAATCCTCAGGTATTCCAGCCTCCAGTACAATTCTTTTTCGATTGGCCTCTTCCTGGGCAAGCTCTGTACTTCCACCAACCACCAGGTTCAAGGGTATTACCTCGGGTTTGAACTGAATCGCTCCCCGCTGAATCTTGGACCATTCCAGCAAGTTGTTGAGTAAACGGTAAAGATTGGCAGCTGATTTGCTCATTTTTGTTGCGATCATCTGCACTTCTGCCATCGTGAAGCTGGGCAGATCTTCTGCCATAATCTGCGTCAATCCTAAAAATCCATTGAATGGGCTGCGCAGGTCGTGTGCGATGATGGAGAAAAACTTGTCCTTTTCGCTGTTGATTCGTCGAAGATTTTCGTTCTGTTGTTCTATTTCAGCTTTTGCCTTGATCTGTTCCGTAATATCGACCACTAATCCATTCCAGATCATTTCACCCTCCTCAATTTCCTGTGGCAGGGAGGTAATGTGCAACCATTTGACTGCACCTTCAATTACGATGCGTCCTTTCCAGTCAAATGCCCTCTTTTGCTGGATCCCCTCCAGGTTCATCCTTACAAACCCTTCGAGATCTTCCGGATGAATAGCCTTGTAAATGGCATCTCCCCTTGAAGTAAGACTTTCCACACTTAGGCCAAGCATCTCTGCCATTCTTGGGCTGACATAATCGTTTGCAAAGGTACCATCGGGTTTTGTGTGCAGCACGTATACCCCTACCGGGATGTTGGAAACCAGATTGTCGTATTGCTGTTTGCGCTTGAGCAGCAACTCTTCCATCCGCTTGCGATCTGTAATGTCCTTCGCAATGGCAAGAATGTGGGGTTCGTTGTTCAGGATGATGATATTGGCAGATATGGCGGCCGTAACAAGGGAACCATCTTTGCACCTGAATTTTGTTTCGAGGTTTTCAATAAAGCCCCGCTCCTTGAGCGCCGCAATCAGTTTTTGAAGATCCTCCGGAATGGCCCATATGTTTAACTCGGGCGACAATTTGCCCAGGATCTCCTCCCTTGTATATCCAGTTATCCGTGTAAATCCTTCATTCACATCGATGTACATTCCATCGCGCTCGGTGATGGAAATTGAATCACTGCTTCCATGAAAGGCCCTCCTGTAAATATCCCCGGCCCTCTTGCGCTCGGAGGTTTCGAATTCGGTAGTGGCTTTCAGTGAATCGTATTTTTGCCTCAATTCCTCCAGCTCCAGCAGGAGTTCTTCTTTTGTTTTGTTCTGGTCATTCATAATTGGTTCGGCAGACCGGGAAGCAGTCTACACTCATTTCCAGGGTATTAAATTTTTTGGATTCGGCAGTGTTAACCTTTCACTGCACAAGGTTAACAAAGAAGTGTGATTTTTGTTTGGAAGAATATTCCATGAAATACATAACAGGATGGATCCCGTAGGATGGGCCTGCCTTGGCATTTCGGTCAAGATGGGCAGATGCCTCTCTGGCAAGCCGCAACATTGTCAAAGGATGAAGGCCACCAAGGGTGGAATCGGAATTTTTAGAATCCTACCCCGAAACCCACACTGAAAAATGGCACCCCACTGCCATAGGGGGAGTGCTCATTTTGAATCACATCAAACAGAATCTGGGTGTTGAACCAACTGTTCTCCGAAATCTGCTGACTGAAACCACCGCCAAGGAGCAGGAAGGGAACCCAATAACTGGTTTGGTAACCGTTGGTCTGGTGGGTGTTGTATTTCATCTCAGAGAATTCGGCATGCAGATAGATTTGTGGAATCAATCTGAAGCGGGTAAAGATGCTTGCGCCATAATTGGACTCCTTGTAGGTATAACCCGAATATCGGTTGTCCTTGATGAATTCGTAGGAGACAATGGCGCCTGTCGATAGTTTTGGGGTGATTTTGTAGGCGATGAGCGGTTCAACCCCAATGGCGGTATAACTTCCAAATGTCAGGTTGAGGTAGCCACCCCAATAGAATTTGCTCACCTTGATGGGTTCGGTTGGCAGAACCTTGCTGCTTTTTGCTACAATGGTATCCTGCGCCTGGCTACCCATTGCCAGCAGGATCAAAATAAGCAGCATGCAAATATTTTTCATACTATAATAATTTGTTTTTTACAGGTAGTAATGTCTGTTCCCGAACAAATTTAAAAATAAGATTTCAATAAATTCCAATCGATAGAGCAGCCTAGAAAGGTGGTTTCCCAACATGAAGTAATTGATACTATCTTAACTTATTCTTAAGAAAATTGAATCCAACAGGGGTTGTGGGCATCAGCATCTGTGCGGTCCTGTCCCAGACTGTCGTTTGGATTTGGGAAATCTGATCCTTTCGAGATACAGGCCCTCCTGTTTTTTTGTTTCATGAACGCAACTGACAAAAATCCAAGTGGTTGTGAGATTTTTTTCAGTCGATCAGAGACGATCCCGAAAGGATGAGCTGTCTGATGACTGATCCAAAAACCGCTGTGCGATGCGCAGCGGTTCCGCTGCAATTTTTAGGTTAATTTAAAGTGATCAGGGGAAAATGGCTATGTTAAGTAATTGTAAAATAGAAACATAATTAAATTTGGATCGTTCTTATCCCTGTATATAAACATCAATTATTCAAAATTTAGAGAGATGAAGAAGTTAGCAATTGCATCGGTGGTACTCCTGTTTGTACTGGGGGTGAATCAATTTATCGCCATGAGTGCAACAAACGGTTCAGCCGTGTCAAAAGAGGCGAACCTTACCGGAAAATATGTAAAAGGTTCTGAAAGAAAAGGCGTGAGTGCCAGAACAACCAAAAGATTTGCGGAAGTATTCGGCAATTATACAGGAGCAGTTTGGGAGAAGTCAAAATCCCTTGACAAGGTCAAATTTGTAAAGGATGGTACCATCATGGTAGCCTATTACAATGCAGATTCCAGGCTGGTAGGAACAGGTTCGCAGGAAACTTATGCCGGTATGCCCGGTAGTGCACTGGCAGATCTCAAAGCCAGGTACAGTGAATATGCGATCGGATCTGTTATTTTCTTTGACAAGCTTGAAGCCAATGCAACCTCAAGGTTGATTTATGGTACCAGGTTGAAAGAAGAGAACTACCTGATCGAACTGATCAGTGAAAGGGATAAGATTGTGGTAAGGGTTACCGTCAAAGGAGAGAAAGCCGTTTTCCAACAAGTCTGAAACGTAAAGTTATAAGCACACTAAAATGTCGTAGAGGTAAATTTTACTGCTGTATCGAATTGCCACAATATCACGCAAAGACGCAAGGAACGCAAAGAAAAAATACGATGTTACTTTTGGTGTAATCCTTAGCAGGTTTTAAGCACCATTCCTATCGCCTCTTCTGTATCGATTGTACTGATTTTCCCCATCCGTTTCCGGTGGTGAGAATTCAATATCGTTGCAGAAGGGGCTTTTTATTTGTTGGATTTTTGGCTGGTTGGCAGGCTTTGGCTGCAGGAAGAATTTATCCCTCCCTGAATGAATCAGGTGCCAGGTAAATTCACTATTTTTAGGCTTTGAAACTGTCGTGCAACTGGCACCCATGGGACCTGACAATTGATCTACTATGAAAACCCTGCTACTTTCCCTCTTGTTGCTCCTTCTTTCCTTTGGCCTTGGGGCGCAAACCACCCTCACCTACCAGCACAATTCGTTGCGCAGCGTTGATTGCAACACTTACCAGGAGGTTCAGTTTGCAGATCCCGGAGCCTCCGGTCCCAACCAGGTATTGGATTTCTCGAAGATTGTGCCAACCGG
>CAZVTL010000203.1:0-7331 GCA_964630075.1 uncultured Tangfeifania sp. | reverse complement strand
TCCTCCGATTGGAAGAGATACACCGTAAGTTTAACAGCCAATGCTACAGAGCCCAAGGCCCGTCTGAATGTATGGTTTGAAGGTGCTGGGAGTCTGGATCTCGATATGGTCTCCCTGTTCCCGGCAGATACCTGGAAAAATCGTCCTGGGGGATTGCGCGCCGACCTGGTTCAGTTGCTGGCCGATTTGAAACCGGGTTTTGTAAGGTTTCCCGGCGGTTGTATTGTGGAGGGTTTTGAGTTGGCAACCCGGTACCAATGGAAGAAAACCGTCGGTAACCCGGAGGAGCGACAGACCAGCATCAACCGATGGAACACTGAATTCAAGCACAAGCTTGCACCGGATTATTACCAGTCTTTCGGGTTGGGTTTTTATGAATATTTTCAGTTGGCCGAAGATTTGGGGGCAGAACCACTTCCGATCCTGAGCTGTGGCATGGCATGCCAGTACAATTCTGCTGAAGTTGCGCCGATGGATCAGCTGGAACCCTACATCCAGGATGCCCTCGACCTGATCGAGTTTGCAAATGGCTCCGCAGATTCCAAATGGGGAAAAGTAAGGGTGCAGATGGGTCATCCTGCGCCCTTCAACCTCAAGATGATTGGTGTGGGGAATGAACAATGGGGACCGCAATACATTGAACGTTACGAAGCCTTTGCCAAAAAGCTGAAAGCCAAGTATCCCACCGTTGCATTGGTTTCGGGAACCGGACCTTCGCCGAACGGCAAGTTTTTTGATTATGCGGCCAAAGAGTTGACACGGTTAAAGGCAGAAATTGTCGACGAGCACTATTATGCCAATCCGGAGTGGTTTTTTAAAAATGCGGCAAGGTATGACAGCTATGACCGGAAGGGGTACAAAATTTTTGCGGGTGAGTATGCAGCCCAGAGTATATCGGGAGCCAATCCCGACAACAGGAACAACTGGCGGTGCGCCCTCTCGGAGGCAGCCTTCATGACCGGACTGGAGCGAAACGCTGAAATCGTGAACCTTTGTTCCTATGCTCCGCTGTTTGCCCATGTGGATGCATGGCAATGGACCCCCGACCTGATCTGGTTCGACAACCTGAAATCCTATGGAACGCCAAATTATTACGTGCAGAAGCTCTATGCTACCAACCGGGGTACACAAGTGGTGCCAATGCTGCTCAACAACCAGCCACTGACAGGCCAGAATGGCTTGTATGCCTCTGGTGTATTTGACAACAGGGGTGATAAAATCATCCTTAAAATCGTCAATGCAACAGACCAGATGAAGAATCAGCCCATTGTGCTGGATGTCAATGGACGGATTGAGGGCAAAGCTTCACTGACGCTTCTTCAAAGCGACTCACCGGATGCAGTAAATTCATTGGAGCAACCCAAACTGATTGCTCCGGTTGAGCTCACTCTCTCAATAAATGGAAAGCGGCTGGATGCCACACTTCCTCCCAATTCATTTTCAGTCTACAAGATTAAAATTCTGAAATAGCAGCTGGAAAATCGATCATATAATTTTAAATTTTAGAATTATTCAGGTAAATTGTAAACAGATAAATAGGTAGTTTTTTGTCTAAAACATGAAATAGCAGTCCTTATCTTCAACTTTTGCAGCACAATGAGGCAACCAATTTTTTAATTTTGAGCTGTTATTGATTCCAACACTTGCTAAAATCAAAGTTGTATGAGTATCCTATCTGACCTGCACGAACTGGTAAACGCCAATGTTATCACCGGTGAAACGGCGCAGCAAATTGCCGGTTATTACCGGAAGAAGCAAGAACAATTTCCCCCTGCCAGGAACAGGCAACTGCTCGTTTTTGGAATACTGGGTGCCCTTTTGGTGGGTACTGGCTTGATGTTTATCATTGCCAACCAATGGGAGGAGCTTCCGCGTAGTGTCAAGACCTTCTGCGCCTTCCTATTGTTAATTGTGCCACAGCTGTTGTGCTTTTATGCCATGGTGAAAAAGCCAGGAAGTGTTGTTTGGCGGGAGAGTACAGCCCTCCTCCTCTTTTTTGCCGTAGGTGCAAGTATTTCGCTGGTGAGCCAGATCTACCGCATCAACGGGGAGCAAAGCACTTTCCTTCTGACCTGGATGCTATTGATCGCTCCAATGATCTACCTGCTGAATAGTTCCGCTGTTTCGCTGGCTTTCCTCTTCGGGATGATGTCCTATGGTTTCTCCGTCAGGTTTGATCCTTCTATTCCGTGGGGTGAGCAACTTTACTGGCTCTTGCTTCTGGTTCCGATGCCACGTTATCTTCAGCTTTTAAAAACCTACCAGGAAGCGCCCCTGTTTGTCCTGCACCATTGGGCGATCCCGGCTGTACTAACCCTAACCATTGGAACCGTCTCACACAACTTTGGGGTGTTG
Source organism: uncultured Tangfeifania sp. (assembly GCA_964630075.1). Lineage (GTDB taxonomy): Bacteria > Bacteroidota > Bacteroidia > Bacteroidales > Prolixibacteraceae > CAINVV01. The sequence continues at coordinate 4,976 of CAZVTL010000203.1, read as the reverse complement.
TTGCCTCCGGTCTATTTTACTCTTTTTGGGATTTTCTACATGATCGGGAATCTTCCCTATTTCAACAGGAGCACTCCTGAGTTGAACGGATTCCGGGTGGTTGGTGTAGGAGGAGCCATAGTTACCCTGGTTGTCATGTCGTTCAAATCAAACTGGGAAAAACTGTTGGAAAAGCATTTCGAGGCAGATCTGTTGTTGAAATCCCCCGAGTTTCTGGTGATTTTGCTTTTGGTGGCTTTGGCATTCTTCTTGATGTACCGGGAGATTAAAAACCGGGGTCTCTCCGAACTGAAGCCAATGGAATTCTCCTGGCTGGTATTCCTTCCCATTTTTGTGCTGGGATGTTTTTCAACCCTGGCTGTCATCCTGGTTAATCTGTTGGTATTGTTGGCAGGAATCTGGTTGATCAGGAAGGGAACCAGTCTCAGCAACCTTGGATTTCTCAATGCAGGGATGCTGGTGATCACCTCCTTGCTAATATGCCGCTCTGTCGACATTGATTTGTCACTGGTGGTAAAAGGTCTATTTTTTGTTGTAGTTGGTATTGGCTTTTTTGTCGCCAATTGGTGGATACTCAAAAAAAGGAAAGAAAATGAAGCATAAAAGTCTGGTGATAGCAGCCTTCGCACTGGTTGCCCTGGCACAACTGCTTGTCCCCACGCTGATGATCAGCTATAAGGCGGATTATGCACTCAAAGGCAAGGAGTTTATTTTTAAAATCCGCCACAACCGGATTGGTTCCTCCCTTCGGGGAAACTATCTGTGGCTTCAATTCGAAGCCGATAAATTCAAAGTAGAGGATAAAAGTGATTGGGAAAACAGTCAGCGTGTTTTTGTGACTTTCGGCAAGGACAGTGTAGGGTATGCAAAAATCTTGAACCTCACCAAAGAAGAGCCTCAAAACAGCCAAGATTGGATTAAGGTTCGGGCTTTTACCAGTCGCCTTGATTCCAGTTCCCTTCGAATTACCTACCCCTTTGGCAATTATTACATTCCGGATGGTGACAAGAAGGAGGTACAAAGCCTTTTCAACCAGGTCATATCTGATTCATTGAAAACCATCTCCCTAAAAGTGCATGTAAAGGAGAACCAATTTCTGGCAGGAGAACTAATGTTGGATAGCGTCAGTTTCAGTGATGTATTGAAGGGATTCAGACAGTAGGGCGGAATGGTTTTGTTTGGAGCTTCGTTTGTTAATTTCCAAATTGGTACCTGGGCGTATTGGTAAACAAAGATTAGCATTGGAACAACCGCGAAAAAAAGGCAAAGATTATGTTTGGTGGTGTATCTCTGCTTCATCAGGTGCACTGATTTGGTCATTCCCAGCCCTGGTGCATTCGGGCGGGAAAGGCAGTAGTTCCAGTATGCTGATTGCTTTGGCTGCATTGTTCATTTCCGGAATTGCTTTTGGCTATTTTGAACCAAAGTGTATATGTTACCTTTGAAAAGGATAGCCTCGGTTTTGCCAGGATCCTTGAGGTGACAAAGAATCAGCCGGTCAGTAGCGAATTTTGGGTGAAGACCATGGCCATAAGGAACAGCGGGGATTCCAGCTTTCTTAGAATCAACTACCCATTCAGTAACTATCCCATTGAAGAAAAATATTTACAGGCGGTAGAAACCGATTTTGTCAACAAAATGAAAGACTCTCTGAGTTTAATTACCTTGAAGGTTTATATTATGGAGAACAAGTTCCACGTTGGTGACCTGAGTGTGGACAGTCTCAAATTCAGTGATTTTGTGAAAAAATTGGACAAAAAATAGCGTGGTTGCGATCTTTGGAAAATTTTTATAGCTTTGAGAGAAACTCCTCTCCCAAATGTTCATACGCCAGAAAATCAACAAAAGCGGAACCGTCAGCGTCCAGATCATTGACCGAAGCCGCGGCAGGTACAAGCTGGTTAAAACCATTGGCTGCAGCATGGATCCTCTGAAGCTGGATCGCCTTGCCGATCAGGCAAATGCGGAATTGTTGCGCTTGTCGCAGCCTCTTGACATCAACTTTAACCAGGTTCAGGAGAAAGAGATGGATGGTTTCACCTCTGCTGGAGAGAAAAAAGTCCGGCTGGTCGGGCCAGAGCTGATACTTGGGAAACTGTTTGACCAAACAGGTTTTAACACCATCAAGGATGAGTTCTTCCGGCATCTTGTCCTTTCCCGGCTTTGTTACCCCGTCAGCAAACTGAAAGCCATAACCTATCTCAACCATTCCCAAAAGGTCACTATCAGCGCTGACCGTATCTTCCTCTACCTGGAGCGTTTGGATGATATGCAAAAAGAGCGGGTACAGGATATTTGTGTGACCCATGCCAAAAAAACCTGGAAAAAGGCACTCAAGGAGGTTTATTGCTATGTGTCACCGCTCCATTCTGACCATGGGGAGCCGGAGGATTTGAAAATAAATGGCGCTGTCAAAGAGAGCAAGAATCATTTTCCCCACCATTTATTTGGGCTTTTTGTCACTGCCAATGGTGATCCGCTGGCTTTCGAATTGTTTGAAGGAAATAAATTGCAAGGACAATCCATCGTTCAGGCTACTGAAAATTTTAAGGCTAAGTTTCGCACCAAACGTTTGGTGGTGATTGCTGATTCCGGCCTATTTTCGGATGAACAGGCAGTCGATTGGCAGGATAAGGAGTGCGAATACCTCCTGGGTGCGAGATTGAAAAGTGAAGATCTTTCGCTTCAGGCTGAAATAGCAGCCCTCAAATTAAAAAATGGACAGTGCAGGGAGATCACGATTGATCCTGACACAAGACTGTTGGTAAGCTATTCGAAGGAACAGGCAGAAAAAGAGAAATCCAACCACCGCAAAGGATTGGAAAAGCTAAAACACCTGCTGAAAGCCGGTCTCCTTTCCAGAAAAAATATCAACAACCGAGGATACAACAAGTACCTGAAAACTACCGGGAAAGCCGGTGTCGGAATTGACTACAAAAAATTCAGGCAGGATAACAAACTGGATGGTCTGACGGGAATCCTAACCAATACCAAGTTCAGCAAAGAGCAAATGGATGAACAGTTCGATCAATTGTACCGGATAGGAAAGGCATTCAGAATATCCCATGCTGAACTGCATGCTGGATCCCTGGTTCAACAGCCAAGTGCCCGGCTGGAAGCACACTTCTCCATTGCCTTGGCGAGTTACAAAATTTACAAAGAGCTGGAGCGTACCCTAAATTCATTGAACGTGCAATGGTCGGCAGACCAGGCAATCGGAATTGCCAAATCGATTTTTGAAATTGAGACCCGGATTTCTCAATCCGGAGGCAAAGAGACCCATCTTCAGCTGCAAAACGAGGAGCAGCGGGAATTGCTGAGATTATTTGGGATGTAGAAATATTTTACCTTTGAAACATGGATGGGGAATGGAGCGTAAAATGCAACAATTGTATCGCACACCATGCCTTGAAGTAAAAATATAAACTCTAATTTTTGACCATGAAAAAATCCATACTCTTTTTAACCCTCTTTACCTTTCTATTATCCGCAAATGCCCAGTTTATGAAAGCAACAGCCCCTGTAGCCGCCAAGAAGGAACATTGGCGCATCCTCCACGACGACAAGGTCCTTGACAACTATTACTGGATGTACGACTATTTCGGTAAAGGCCCTGACAGTACCAAAGTGGTAGACTATCTGACGGCCGAAAACAGCTACCTGGATGCAGTGATGGCCGGAACCAAACAGTTCCAGACCGACCTCTTTGCAGAGATGAAGAACCGGATCAAGGAGAAGGACGAAAGTGTGCCGGTATTCAAAAACGGATATTTTTACTATACCCGCACGGAAAACGGCAAGCAGTATTTCAAATATTGCCGGAAAAAGGGGAGTCTGACAGCCCCGGAAGAGATCCTGCTGGATATTGACAAGCTGGCCGAAGGACATGCCTATTATTCGGCTTCCGGGTACGAGATCAGCGAAGACAACCGTTACCTGGCCTTTGGGGTGGATCTGGTGAGCAGGCGACAATACACGATTCATATCAAAGACCTTCAGACAGGCAAGCTGCTTCCAGACGCTATCGAGAATACCCAGGGAGATCCCTGCTGGGCCAACGACAACAAAACCATCTTCTATACTTCCAAGAATCCGGTAACGCTGCTTTCTGAAAAAATCATGCGCCATACGATGGGAAGTGATGCCAAATTGGATGTGCTGGTTTACGAAGAGACCGACAAGAGCAACTACATCGGTGTTGGGAAAAGCAAGAACAACAAGTACATCTTCATTGTCTCGCAGGCAACCATGTCGGCTGAGTTCCGGATGATTGATGCTGCAAAGCCCAACAGTACCTTCACGGTATTTGCTCCCCGGATGAAGGATGTAATCTACAATGTTACCCCTTTGGCCGACAAGTTCCTCATTCTTACCAACAAGGATGATGCGAAAAATTTCAAGTTGATGGAGTGTCCGTTGAACCAGACTGCAGCTTCCTCCTGGAAAGAGGTAATCCCTGTCCGTGCCGATGTTTTGATACAGAGCATCGAAGAGTACCAGGATTTCATTGTGATCAACGAACGCAAAGAGGGGCTGGTTAAGTTAAGGATCAGAAATCTGAAGGACAATTCATAACACTACCTGGATTTCGGTGAACCAGCCTATTCTGCCAATTTTGGAGCCAATCCGGAATACAAGAGCGACATTCTCCGGTACGGTTATACCTCCCTGACCACACCCTCTTCCACCTTTGACTACAACATGGTGACCAAAGAGAAAACCCTGAAGAAACAGCAGGAGGTGCTGGGGGGATACGACCCAAAGGAGTATGTCACGGAGCGGCTCTATGCTACCGCGAAAGATGGGACAAAAGTTCCGATTTCACTGGTTTACAAGAAAGGATTCAAAAAGGATGGCAAGGCTCCATTGCTCCTTTACGGATACGGAAGCTACGGGGCCAGCATGGACGCAAGTTTCGGCAGTACCCGTCTTAGCCTGCTGAACAGGGGGTTTGTCTATGCGATTGCACATATCCG
>CAZVTL010000202.1:1880-7341 GCA_964630075.1 uncultured Tangfeifania sp. | reverse complement strand
CGCACCACAATTCCTGGAGAGCAGGGAGGATACCTACAAAATGGTAACCGTCTATGCGAAGAAAGCGAGGGGAATGATGACCCGCTACATCCTTGAAAACCGCATCGACTGCGAAGAAGATTTGCAGGGATTTGACAGCGACGGATACTATTTCAATGGGAATCTGTCGAAACCAGGGACGCCAGTCTTCACACGGTAGATCAATAATTGCGAAAGACCAGGACCACACCTGCGGGTGTAAAGGAAACCTACCGGGAAAAACAGGTCAGTCTTTTAGACACCTGACCGAATTTCCCCGGGTTTTATTGGCACCCCCAAGCTCTTCAGCACATCTGCTGATATTTATATATTCGGTACCAATGCGACGGTAAATAGCCATAGAGGAACTGTTACCCTCTGAACTCCAGAACATGGCAAAACTGCCGAGGTTGGCAAACTTCAGGTCAAAGTACCGGCTACCCCCAGGAAGTGCTGTAAATCCGCTTTCGTTGGTGGCGCCAAGATTTGGACTGATCCAATGGCTGGTTCCTGCCTCCTTCAATTTCGCCCCGGCAATTTCACTTTCAGCCAATTGCATTTTAGCCGTCGGATCCAGGTAGAGGACCAATGCATGCCAATCTGCGTCGGTGGGCACATGCCACCCTGCTGGACAGACCTTGCGGCTGTCGGTCACTGCATACCAGGTGTAAAGTCTGCCATAAACAGCTACATTGCTTTCATTGCCATCGTAGGCCCATTGGTACTTGGGCGCACTCTCCCCTGTAATGTCCAGGGTGGGAGGTGTGGTGGTTCCAATTAAATCCCCGTTGCTGTAACGGGTAGTTTTCAGGTTCTCTTTCATCCACACCTGGGATCCAATCTTCACGGTAGTGTAAACATTCCCATCCAAATCGGCAACGATGTTGTCCTGATTCTCATTTTCACCCAAATCACAACTTGTCAAAAGCGTCACACTTAGAAAAAAGGAGATGAAAAGGGCAAATCCAATGCAATTTTTACTTTTCATGGTATTTAGTTTCTATGTAAAACACTCGAAGTTAAACAATTAATAATTAACAACCAAATAAAATGGCACTATTCTTGCCCTGTGTCCTGGTTTGGAGATCTGTTTGACAACCTGTACCAGGAGGTTTCTGCGCTATTCTCACCTCTTAAAAAATCAACTTGAATTTTTATTCCTATTTTTATCGTGTTACATCAATAAACCCGACTACCAGTATGAAAAGCATCGCAACCCCAATTCTGTTCCTGACGATTGTGCTTTCCGCTCTTACTGCTACGGCACAGGATAGCTATTACAGCCCCAAACTTGAAAAAAAATGGACCGTCGATGATGGTCTCAGTATTCCCGAATCCGCCTGTTACAACAAAAAGGAGAATACCATCTACGTCTCCAATATTGTTGGGATGCACAACATCAAGGATGGGGTTGGGTACATTTCAAGGTTCAATGTGAAGGGTGAGCTATTACAGAAAGAGTGGGTGATCGGTTTAAATGCCCCGAAAGGGATCTGCTGTACCAAAAAATCACTGTTTGTGACAGATATCGACCGGGTAGTAGAAATCAGTCTGAGAACAGGCCAAATCAGAAAAAGCTATCAGAATTCCAAGTCAAAATCGCTGAACGATGCTACTGTTGCCTCCGATGGTACTGTTTACATCTCAGATTCGGGTGGGGATTGCATCTTCAGGGTAGGGAAAGATTCGCTGGAGGTTTTTCTGCAAAGCGCCGATTTGGAGCGCATGAACGGCATCCTGGCCGCCGACAGATTGCTCTACCTTGGATCGAAAAACAACATGATCACTGTAAGCCAGAAAACCAAGGCCATCACGGTAGTGGCCGAAGGGGTCGGTTACCTGGATGGCATTGTCAAGATCGGAAGAAACAAGTTTGTCACCTCCGACTTTAAGGGAATGGTGCAGTACATCGAGCCGGGCAAAATTGCCGAACTGTTGTTAAAAACTACGAATGTACCGATCAATGCCGCCGATGTGGGGTACATTCCCTCCAAAAATCTGCTGTTGGTGCCTACCTTCAACGACAACAAGGTGAATGCTTACAAATTGGATTTCTAACTCCCACAGCAAGCCTCACTCATAGCCAAAAGCTAACAGCCAAGAGCTAAAAGCTTTCCTCAATTTGCTTTTAATACATCTCCCCCCATGTGCGGAAGATTTGTACAGGTTATCGACATTGAACTATTTGTGAAACGGTTTGGGGTAAACAGCCCGCCGGAGATCAATCTGGCCTCGAACTACAATGTGGCTGTGGGGGAGCTGGCTTATGTGATCACCGGCGACAAACCTACAGACCTGCAGGCTTTTCAGTTTGGCCTCACCCCCTCCTGGGCACAAAAGAAGATGTACCTGATCAATGCCCGGTCGGAAGGTGATCTCAATCCAGCAAACGATGTCAACTATACCGGACCGCTGGGCATCGTCAACAAACCCTCCTTCCGCACCTCCATCCGCTCCAAAAGGTGCCTCGTGATAGCCAGCGGGTACATCGAAGGACCGGAGAAAGAGCGGCTGAACAAGCCCTTCCTGATCACCAAAAAGAACGAAGAGCTCTTCTGCTTTGCAGGGATCTGGGACACCTGGGCCGACAACAACACCGGTGAAGTTACCAACTCCTTCACCATCATTACCACGGTGGCCAACTCCGTCACGCAGGAGATCGGGCACCACCGCTCACCGGTGGTGCTGGACCAGAAAGACGAGCAGAGGTGGTTGGACGACTCCCTGCCGCTGGAGGAGGTGCTTGGATTGCTCAAACCCTATCCGGGGGAGCTCTTCAAGGCAGAGGCCATCTCCATCAAAATCAAGGATCCGCACAACAAGAGCAAGGATTACATCATCCCCATTGACACCAACGGTCCTACCGAATATGGATCAATCGTTACGAAGGATTTGAAGCTGCAGGGGATGGGCAGCGGCAAACGGAAGCAGGAGCCACCACCGGAAATACAGGGGACGTTGTTTTAGGGGAGAAGCTATTGGCTTTTAGTTGTTAGCTAACAGCCTTCCTCTCTCCGGCACATTACATTACACTATCCGATCGAGATATTCAAGTGTTTCTCGAGACCAACCTCGATGAGTTTGTGGTAGGTGGAAAGTTGAATGTCGCTTTGACCTTTTTCAATTCTTGAGATGTAGCTCTTTTTCGTCCCGGTCCGTTCGGCCAACTGCTCCTGGGTAATCTTTGCTTCCCGTCTTGCCTCTTTTAGCATAACTCCCAGCCTGAATGCCAAAGAATCAGCATCAAATTGGTCTCTTGAGGGAGAATCTTTCTCCCCATACTTCTCCTTTAATAAATCTTCAAAATCAGTTAAGCTTCTCATATTCTTCCTGCTCCATATTTTTCTATCGTGTATTCCTTTTCCTATTTCTCTGCAAGTTGAATCTCTTTTAAGGGAGTCTTTTGTGTTTTTTTAAGAAAACATTTGGTCAATACAACCAAATCCCGTTTGTCAAAAAAGCAGAGGATCCGAATATTATTAAACGTCGTCATCACCCGAATCTCATAGATCTGGTCGGTATTTTCGAGATACTTCAAGAATTTTACCGGCACCTTCTGTTCAAATCTAACCAGATCAAGTACATATTCAATTTTACGCTGAATTTTTGGATCCTGCGATTTATAAAAATTTACAAAGTAATCTTTATAGGCAATTATCCTTCTAAGCATACAAAGTTAACTAATTAGTTTACTATTTAGAGCCTGATAGAAAAATTTAATTGCGGATTTAAGGTTCAATGAGCTGGCACGAATATTTTGCATTGTTTTGGAATGTTTCTCTTTATCATGAATATACGCCATTTTCAGGAAAAAAACGAATGGATTTTTAAGCAACTTGTGGATTCAGGCAACCTTGTTGGCGTGGAGTTGCCCTCGATGACACCATGAAACCCCGGAGGGGTGATCTATTTGTAGAAAATTGGTGGCATCTTGGAACTGAGCACCGGAGGTGCGATCTGTTATCTGGCTCCCTTCGTTACCGCTGCGCTCAAACGAGATGGAATTGGTTGAACCCGCTTCGGGGTTCCGGATCCTCGCCTGTCGTTTTCCCCCGGTTTCACCGGGGGTTATTCACATTTAAGTCCTTCAGACTTTTGAGCCTGCGAATCCCGATTCGTCGATCCGGATTATTGCAGCAGTTTGTGTGCGATTAAAAATCGCATCATCCATAATTCATCATCCATAATTTAAAATTCCTCTCTCACCCCTTCGGGTTCGCCTTGTACGGCAGCTTCGCCATCTTCTCCACCTCTAACGAGGGAAAGCCGAACTCCTCCACCACCTTCCCCAGGATCAGGTAGACGCCCGGCCCCTTGAAGGGGTAGTTCTTCAGCGAATCGGGGAAATGCACGGTATCGAAGAAATTGCCGGTCTGGTCGGTGAAGGTGCCGAAGTGCATGATCTCCCGCTTGCTGGTTCGCACATACTTGATGGTCACCATCCGCCCCACCATCCGGATCTTCCGGCCCAGGTGCTGCAGCAGCTCCCTGGCCATCACCTCCCCCCGGAAGCTGGTCTGGAGCAGGTCGAACAGGCTCATGCTCACCGGAAATCCCAGCAGCTCGATCTCGTCGTAGGCATCCTCGATGGGCGAATAATCCAGCACCGGCATCTCGAAGCGCTTGTGCTCGGTTGGGAACATGGCAACCGAATGAGTCAGCACCGGCACCTTTCGCAGGTAAAGCTGCGACTCCCACAGGAGGGAGCACTTGTTCTCCTCCAGCGTACGAAAGGCCCCCAACCTTACCAGGATGACCAGTTGCTCCTTGCCGACCGGTACCCGGTCGAGGAATTCGTGGATGGAGCGGTAGGGGCCGTGGCATTTGCGTTCGCTTACGATCAGCTCGATGGTGACACTCTCCAGGTTCTGGACGTGGATGAATCCCATGAAAATGGTGGTGCCCACGATCCGGGTGTGGTTCAGGCTCCGGTTGATGCAGGGCAGCTCGATGGTGGCACCCTGCCGCTGCGCCTCGTTGAAATAGACCCAGGTGTGGTAGAACCCACCGAAATTGTTGATCACCGCCACCATAAATTCCAGCGGATGGTGGGCCTTGAGATAGAGGCTCTGGAAACTCTCGACGGCATAGGAGGCGGAGTGGGCCTTCGAGAAGGAGTAACCGGCGAAGGATTCGATCTGCCGCCACACCTCCCTGGCGATCTCCTCCGGGTGACCCAGCTCCCGGCAGTTGGCGAAATACTTCTCCTCGATCAGCCTGAACTCCCTGAGCGACCTGAACTTCCCCGACATGGCCCGCCGCAGCACATCGGCCTCGGCCAGGTCGAGCCCGGCGAAATGGTGCGCCACCTTGATCACATCCTCGGTGTTTTTCAGCTTGACATAGCACTCGACCTGACGGGCGATGGACAACGCCGCGACATCGGTTTGGCCGACCAGCTTGCGATAGTTTTCATAGACGGGGATAGCCTCGCTGCATTTGC
>CAZVTL010000202.1:0-1870 GCA_964630075.1 uncultured Tangfeifania sp. | reverse complement strand
GGTAGGTGAAGTCGTTGGGATGGTGGAACCGTTTGATGTACTCGCGCATCATCCCCGATTTGGCTACTCCCGGCCGGATGATCGAGCTGGCCGCCACCAGGCTGATGTAGTTGTCGCACCGAAGTTTCTTCAGCAATCCGCGCATGGCCGGACTCTCGATGTAAAAGCAACCGATGGTCTCACCATCTTTCAGCTGTTGCCTGACCTTCGGATCCGCAAAGAACTTATCGACCTGATGGACGTCAATCTCCTTTCCCCCATTCCCGACGATGATCTCCACCGCCTCCCTGATGTGGCCAATCCCCCGCTGACTGAGGATATCCAGCTTCTCAAACCCCATCTCCTCGGCGATGTACATGTCCCACTGGGTGGTAAGGAAACCCTTGGGGGGCATGTCCAGTGCGGTGTAATAGGTGATGGGCTCCTCCGTCACCAGCATCCCGCCGGCGTGGATCGTCCGCATGTTGGGAAAATCGAGCACCTCCTGCCCCAGTGTCTTGATCAGGTTGGCCGTCTCGTAGTTGTTGTAGCTGTTTTGGGGGTCGTTCACCAACAGGTCGATCTCCTCCTTTGGCAATCCGAATACCTTGCCCAGCTCCCGGATGATGGACTTGTCGCGGAAGGTGGAGGTGGCGCCCAGCAGGGCGGCATGGTTCTTTCCGTACCGCTTGAAGATGTAATCCTGCACCTGGTCGCGGTCTTTCCACGAGAAATCGATGTCGAAATCGGGCGCGCTGGTCCGCTTGGGGTTGAGAAACCGTTCGAAATAGAGGTCCAGCTTAATGGGATCTACATCGGTGATCCGCAGGCAGTAGGCCACGATGCTGTTGGCACCGCTCCCCCTCCCCACATGGTAAAAACCCCGCGACATGCTGTAATGGATCACATCCCAGGCGATCAGGAAATAGGAGGAGAAGCCGAGGTTGTCGATGATCTCCAGCTCGTGCCGGATCCGCTCTTTGGCCACCTGGTTGTTCTTGCCGTAGCGGTAGAGCATCCCGTCGTTGGCCAGCTTCTGCAGCAGCAGCCGGTCGTCCTCCTTCGTCTTGCTGTAGGTCCGCTTGTTCTTGCTCACTTTGAACTCGATGTCGATGGAGCACTGCTCCATCAGCCACTCGGTATTCTCGATGATCTCGGGATAGTACTGAAAGATCTCGTGCAACTTCCAGGGGGCCACCATCACCTGTTCGGGATCGGCAAACTGGTGCGGCTGCAACTTGCTCAGCAGGGTATTGTGGTCGATGGCCCGCAAGCATTTGTGGATCAACAGCGATTTGTCGTCCAAAAAGGTAACGGGCTGCCACACCACCAGCTTCTCGGGATAGTCGAGGTATCCGGAGGTGACCAGCTTGTTGACCTGGTGGGGCCGGATGCCGGTGTATTCGTTGTCGGCCAGCGCCGAACCCGGCATCTTCCCGAAGGGATAGATCACGAAGACCTGGCTGAATTCGGTGGCCTCCTCCTCAAATTTCTGCCCGCTCAGGTTGTGCCGGGTGAGGTATTCGTTCAGCTCACGGAACCCCTCCCTGTTTTTGGCCACCGCGACAAAGAGCAGTTCGTCTTCATTCCTGAACTCGACCCCTGCAATGGGTCGGATGTTCCGTTCTTTCGCCTTCTTGATGAATTCGGGAATTCCCATGGAGGTATTGATGTCCGTCAGCGCAAGCGCGGAGATCCCCTTCACCACGGCCTGGTCGAGCAGCTGGTCGATGGCCATGGTTCCGTAGCGGAGGCTGTAGTAGGAGTGGGTGTTGAGGTACATGGGGGAAGAGTTGAGTGGGAGAAGGGATGATTCAAACCTGTCAGGTCTTCAAGACCTGACAGGTTTGAATCATCCCTGAGGCGCGTCGGATCGCTCCTGCCCCAAAGC
>CAZVTL010000201.1:0-7349 GCA_964630075.1 uncultured Tangfeifania sp. | reverse complement strand
GAGGCCATCAGGGTTGTAAACCAATTGCCCGACTGGAAACCTGGCAAACAACGCGGCAAGGCAGTCAGTGTGGAATATACCATCCCCATAGAGTTCAAACTTCAGTAGCATTTTTCATAACTAGGTTAGAGGCCGTTTCAGATTACCTGAGGCGGCCTCTTTTTTTGTACCAAAAGATGACAATGGTTTGTTTTTAGGAATCCTGAAAGGATTGAATTCAAATAGCCACCGGTGCAACCGGTGGAAGAAAATCGAGACAAATCGAGAACCCGGAAGGGGTTCAACGACAAATGCATACAACCTATTGAACCCTTTTAGGGTTCCGGATTCATTTGTAGTTTCATGAGGGTGTCCAAAAAGTCAAATATAAATTTCTATAGCTTACAATTTGATAGCAATTTCCGATTTGAGCAGACCCCAAACCCCTGAAGGGGCTTAAATTCTGACCATTTCACGCATTTCCATGTCCACTTTAGGGGATTTAGGGGTAAAAAAAGAGAAAAATTTTCAAATTATAAGATCACGGAATTTCATCGTGACTTTTTAGACAGCCTCTTATTCAATTCCAACCACGTTGTGGTTTTAAGAAGTTTTGTTAGATTTTGCCGTTAGTTTCTGATTTATATTTACATTTAAACGATAGAATCCACATCCATTTTTCCTAAGTAGCATGAACTCCAGAGAGAACCTTCAAAAGACCCTGAATCACCAGCAACCCGATCGCTTGGTGGTTGATTTCGGCGGAACCGCCGTAACCGGCATCCATTGCCTGGCCGTAAAAAACCTGCGGCACCATTTTGGATTGCGGGAGCTCCCTGTGAGAGTGGTGGAGCCTTTCCAAATGCTGGGTGAGATCGACAATGAACTGGCCGATGCCATTGGAACGGATGTGGTGGGTGCCTATGGCAAGAACAACATGTTTGGCATCGCCAACAACGAGTGCGAATGGAAACCCTACACCACCAACTAGGGACAGGAGGTGCTTGTTCCGATCGACTTTAACACCACACAGGATTCGGATGGCAGTACCCTGATCTATCCCGGTGGCGATACCTCACTTCCTCCCAACGCACGGTTGCCAAAGGCCGGCTACTTCTTCGACGCGATCATCCGGCAGCCGCCAATCGTGGAGGAGAAGCTTGATCCTGCGGATAACCTCGAAGAATTTGAACCCATTTCAGCAGAAACACTGGATTACTGGGAACGAACCATCCAATTGCAATCTGCCAGGGGCAGAGGCATTATCGCCAGTCTGGGTGGAACGGCCTTGGGGGATATCGCACTAGTGCCTGGCATGCAACTTAAGAATCCAAAAGGGATCCGCGATGTGGCAGAATGGTACATGAGTACCCTGGCGCGTCCAGACTATGTGCATGCGGTCTTTGAAAAGCAAACAGCGTTAGCCATCGCCAATTTCACCAAAATCTACCAGCGCATTGGCAACCAAATCGATGCTGTATTTATCTGCGGTACCGATTTTGGCACCCAGGATTCCACCTTCTGTTCGCCCGACCAGTTCAACGAACTCTATCTTCCCTACTACCGGAAGATCAACGACTGGATGCACCACTATACGGACTGGAAGAGTTTCAAACACTCCTGCGGTGCGGTGGAAAATTTTATGCTGCTCTTCATTGAAGCTGGTTTCGACATCATCAACCCCGTCCAGATCAATGCGAAAGGGATGGATCCCCGTCACCTGAAACAAGCCTACGGGAAGGATTTGGTTTTCTGGGGCGGCGGTGTGGATACCCAAAAGATGCTCTCCTTCGGCACTCCGGCCGAAGTGAAGCGGCAGGTATTCGACAATTGCGATATTTTTGCCCGGGATGGGGGATTTGTCTTCAATACCGTCCACAACATCCAGGCCAACGTACCGGTCGAAAACCTGGCAGCTATGCTGGAGGCTGTCCGTGAATTCAACGGGTAAAAAAAGGTCGCGCAAAGACGCAGAGAACGCAAAGGTTTTTATTTCTTAGCGTCCTCTGCGTCTTTGCGCGACATATTTATTATATAAAAATGAATACATTGAATAATTTAGCCGGATTTGAAGTTAACACATTGCCAATGCCTGTGTTGTTTTTGGGTCATGGCTCCCCGATGAACGCCATCGAAGAGAACGAATTTGTTTCGGGATGGCGGGAAATAGGCAAGAGCTTACCCAAACCCAAAGCCATCCTCTGCATTTCGGCGCACTGGGAGACGCGCGGTACATTTGTAACTGCCATGCCAAAACCCAGGACCATCCACGATTTTGGCGGCTTCCCCCCGCAATTGTATGAGGTGCAATATCCTGTACCGGGAAGTCCGGAGCTGGCTGCTGAGGCACAAAAACTGATCACCAAAGCGGATGTCGGCCTGGACCAGCAATGGGGCCTCGACCATGGCTGCTGGAGTGTGGTCAGGCACCTCTACCCTGCAGCTGATATTCCGGTGGTCCAGATGAGCCTCGACCATTACAAGTCCCCAAAGGCCCATTACGAACTGGGCAAGGAGCTGGCTGCCCTGCGCAAAAAAGGGGTGCTGATCGTGGGCAGTGGAAACATGGTCCACAACCTTCAGAAGGTCGCCTGGGACAAACTCAACCAACCGGGATTTGCCTTCGACTGGGCTACTGAAGCGAACGAAACCATGAAGAAGTACATTTTGAATGGGGACCACCAAAAGCTGATTGGTTACAAATCCCTCGGCCGGGCGATGGACCTTGCGGTTCCAACTGCCGAGCATTTTTTTCCGCTTCTGTATATCCTTGCTTTAAAATCAGAAAAAGATAAAATCACCCTTTTCAATGACAAAGCCGTAGCCGGATCACTGACGATGACTTCGGTAAAAATCGGGGCAGACAACTAAAGAAAGCGATGTTTGAAGGAATATTTGCCTACTTTTGCCCCGAACCGGGAAGCCAACCTTATCATAACCGGTTGGCTTCTGGTTTTTTTTATAAATGACAAGTATCACCCCAGCAAATAGTCTTCAGGCAGAATCCCATCCCAACAAAAAACGGATTCGCATTGCCGTTGCACTGGTCTACTTCAGCATGGGACTCGGATTCTCCTCCTGGGCAAGCCGGATTCCGGAAATTAAGACCGCACTCCATTTGAACGACGCCATTTTCGGCACGATCCTTTTTGCCTTGCCGGTGGGACAGTTTCTGATGATGCCCTTTTCGGGAAAACTGGTTACCCACTTCGGTAGCCACAAGGTATTGCCATTCGCACTTCCTGCCTACACCATCGTTTTGAGTCTGATCGGTTTGGTGGTGACAGGCTGGCAGTTGGCCATTGCACTCTTCCTGTTTGGCGTTTTCGGCAATTTGTGCAACATCTCCATCAATACCCAGGGGGTAGCCGCCGAGAAATTGTACCAACGCTCCATCATGGCCTCCTTTCACGGAGGATGGAGCCTTGCCGGATTCACAGGTGCATTGATCGGAATTGCCATGATCAACTTCAATGTCCGGCCTTTTTGGCATTTTGTCACAATCATTTTGATTGTCTGGATGATTGTCTGGGTCAATTATCCCTATCTCGACCGCACCAAACACCGGGCCAAAGCCGGCGAACCCAAAAGAAAACTGTTCAACAAGCCTGATACAGTGCTCTTGCAGCTTGGCATCATCGGTTTTTGCAGCATGGCCAGCGAAGGCGCCATGTTCGACTGGAGTGGCATCTACTTCAAGGATGTGGTGCATGCTCCTCCCTCCCTGGTGGTGCTCGGTTACACCTCCTTCATGATCATGATGTCGCTGGGAAGGTTTGTGGCCGATCATTTTGTGACCAGGATCGGCAGGAAGCGGCTGATGCAAATTTGTGGTGTCATGATTTCCACAGGGCTGTTTACCGCAGTAATTTTCCCCTATCTGGTTCCCAGTACACTGGCATTTATGCTGGTAGGCCTGGGGGTTTCGAGCATGGTGCCGAGTGTTTACAGTGCCGCAGGGCGACATTCAAAAGTCCCTACCGGGATTGCCCTTGCCACGGTTTCCAGTGTCAGTTTCCTGGGTTTCCTGATGGGCCCGCCGCTCATCGGCTACATTTCCCAGGCCTTCGGATTGCGTTACTCCTTTGCGGTGATCGGGGTCTTTGGACTGGGAATTACCCTTTTGGTGTCAAGGGTGAAAGCCCTGCAAAGTTAGTGTAGGCCTCGGAAATAAATTTCTTTTACCTTTGCAGTCAGACAATAAAGTTCCACGCACAATATAATGTCGTAGATGCATCTCTCACTGTCCTGCCTACTTGCCAATTGTATCGCGCAAAGACGCAAGGTTCGCAAAGAAAAAAGCGCGGCATTGATATTTGTGCAATACTAAGAAGATCCTTCATTCTATGGCTCATAATAATTCTGTTGTAGTTACCGACCAGCTTGAAAGTGTGCTTGCTGCAAGCATGGCCAATTTTCCGGATGACAAGCTATTTCTGGTATGTGACCAGAACAGCGACCGCTTTTGTTTGCCGCTTTTGTGTGAAACTCCCGGGATAGAAAAATTTAGGAAGATCGTTGTTCCTTCCGGGGAAGAGCACAAATTGCTCTCTTCGGTCGAGCAAATCTGGCTTTTCCTGAGCCAGAACGGCGCGGATCGGAAATCTTTGGTGGTCAACCTGGGCGGGGGAATGGTAACCGACCTCGGTAGTTTTGCTGCCTCCACCTTCAAGCGTGGCGTTCAGTTTATCAACATTCCAACCACATTGCTGGCCCAGGTTGATGCCTCAGTGGGAGGTAAAACCGGTTTCAACTTCAATGGGTTGAAGAATGAGATTGGCGTAATCAACCAACCGATGCAGGTGATCATCGACACCCGATTCCTGAAGACGCTGGATCATGACAACATTGTTTCGGGGTATGCAGAGATGATCAAACATGGTCTGATCCATTCCCAGGATCACTTGTCAGAACTCAGGAGATTCGACCTGATTCATCCCGATTACAATGAACTTCAGGGGATGATTGCAAGGTCGGTGTTGATCAAAACCTATTTCGTAGAGCAGGATCCCCATGAAAGGAACATCCGTAAGGCGCTGAATTTTGGACATACGGTGGGTCATGCCTTCGAAAGTCTCTCCCTCAAACAGGGACGACCGTTGTTACATGGACATGCAGTGGCTTTTGGCATGATTACCGAGCTTTACCTTTCCAGGTTGAGTTGCGGGTTTGCGGATGGTATCCTGCACAACCTGTCAGAGTGGCTCCTCGCAATCTACGGGAAATACCAGATTGCTGAAGATGACTATGAATCATTTTATGAGCTGATGTGTCATGACAAGAAAAACGAAGGAAAACGGATCAATTTCACCCTGATTGCTTCGGTGGGTGAAGTGGAGATCAACAGAAACTGCAGCAAAAAGGAGATCTTTGAGGCACTTGATTATTTCAGGGAGGTTAACAACGTATAAGCTATGCAGATCCTTCTAACAAAATCGGATACGACTCTTACCGGTGAGATAAAGCTTCCGGCTTCCAAGAGTGTCAGCAACAGGGTGCTCATTGTCAATGCGCTCAGTTATTCCTCCTTTCCGGTTAAAAATCTATCCGATTGTGACGACTCCCGGGTTATGAACCAGGTACTGGAATCCAATACCAACCATTTTAATATTGGGCATGCCGGTACCGCCATGAGGTTTTTGACTGCCTATCTTTCCAAAATTGTTGGCGAATGGCACATCACAGGCTCCGAAAGGATGCAGCAAAGACCCATTGCAATCTTGGTGGATGCACTGCGAAAAATGGGTGCACAGATTGAATATACCGGTGTGGAAGGTTATCCCCCCCTTAAAATAACAGGCACTGCACTTAAAGGGGGTGTCATTGAACTGGATGGCAGTGTCAGCAGTCAGTATATTTCTGCCTTGCTGATGATTGGACCAACTGTTCAGGGAGGGTTGACCCTTCGGTTGATGAACAGGATTACCTCCCGGTCCTACAT
Source organism: uncultured Tangfeifania sp. (assembly GCA_964630075.1). Lineage (GTDB taxonomy): Bacteria > Bacteroidota > Bacteroidia > Bacteroidales > Prolixibacteraceae > CAINVV01. The sequence continues at coordinate 1,429 of CAZVTL010000201.1, read as the reverse complement.
TGATATGACCCTTCAGCTGATGCGGAAGTTTGGGATTAAATCCACCTGGAACAGCAACGAAATCAGGATAGAACAGCAGAATTACAAGCCAATATCCTACATGGTCGAAGCCGACTGGTCGGGAGCCTCCTACTGGTATGCCATGGCTGCCTTGTCAGGTCATTGCGATCTCAGCCTCAAAGGGCTATTGCTGAATAGTATGCAGGGAGATGCTGTTCAGGCCAACTGGTTTGAACAATATTTCGGCATAAGATCCCGCCAGGAGGGTGATTCGGTTAGATTGACAAAGAAGAAACCAATCCTTTTGAAGAAGCTCGCGCTTAACTTCATTGAGAATCCAGACATAGCCCAAACTTTTGTGGTATTGGCCATCGGCAAGAAGATGCCTTTCCATTTCACCGGATTGAAAACTTTGAAAATCAAGGAGACTGACCGTATCGAAGCGCTGAAGACAGAATGCGCCAAATTGGGAGCAATCCTCACTGAACCTGCTGAGGGGGAACTGGCATGGGATGGATCAACTGTCGAATCAACTGTTCAGCAGGATCCTGTCATTGCAACCTATGATGACCACCGAATGGCCATGTCCTTTGCGCCCGTTGCACTTTTCAATGGATCTATCCGCATCCAGGATGCCATGGTGGTAACCAAATCCTATCCCTCCTTTTACGAGGATTTGAAGTCAGTTGGTTTTTCAGTCGAAACAATTACTCCTTAATCACCTTGATTGTCATGCGGATATTTTCCAGGGGCCGATCCATGGCGCCTGTAGGCTGTGCGGCAATTGAATCAATCACCGCCAAACCATCCAGCACCTCTCCAAAAACAGTATAGGCTCCATCCAGATGCGGGATTCCTCCCCAGGTGGTATAGGTCTCAATTTGTTGTTTCGTCAGTTTAACCGGATGCTTGTCCGTTTCAAGTATCGCCTTTTGCTTCAGCTTGTCCAGTAATTTGTCATAACCCTCCTTGTTCCTGGCCATTTGGAAAAGCATCAGGGTATCAATCTTATCAGACTTGTACTTCAGGAAGAGTGATTCTGCTATCCGGCCATTGATGTTCTGCTCGATGGAGGGAACATCATCCAGTTTGTATACCTTGCCTTGCGCCAGGTAAAATTGGGTTGCTGAAGAACGGCGATCCGGATTCTCCTCATCCCCGTTTCTGGCTGCAGCGATCACTCCTTTTTTGTGGATAATTCCGGGTACAATCTCCGCAGGAACCGTATAATTGAGGTCCCCATCCCCTAGTACCTGCTCTCGAGTCGCTCTTTTCGACTGGGGATCACCCCCCTGTACCATGAACCCCTTGATCACTCTGTGGAACAACAGGCTGTCAAAGACTCCCTCCTTCGTCAACTTCATGAAATTATCACGGTGCAGTGGCGTTTCATTGTAGAGCACCACCTTCATGTCACCATATTTGGTGC
>CAZVTL010000200.1:7130-7368 GCA_964630075.1 uncultured Tangfeifania sp. | reverse complement strand
ACTCGATGGCTGAATCCCAGCGGTATTTGAGTGCAGGAACAGCCTCAAATTCTGTAAGGCCGATCTCTTCCGCGGCCTCTCGTTTCAAAGAATCTTCAATGGTTTCGCCGTAAGCCAGGTGTCCTCCTACCGCGGTATCCCATTTGCCGGGCTGTACCAATTTTGTAGTGGCTCTTTTTTGAAGGAAGATCGAACGATCCGGACCCAAAAGATGCAAATGAACCACCGGATGAAGCGT
>CAZVTL010000200.1:0-7120 GCA_964630075.1 uncultured Tangfeifania sp. | reverse complement strand
CCATCGCAAGCCACTCTTCGTGGTCTGAGTAAACCTGTTTATTTTTGTTTTTGATTTTTTGGCCAATCAGCACAAATCCAAAATAGCCCCCCATCATGATAAAGAGCAGGAAAGTACTGACAAAGGCCCAAACCTCCTTGCTCATGAAGAAGGCAGCCCATAGCACCAGGATGACATGTACCAAAAGCAACCATAACATCACCCACAAATTCTTTCTGAAAAGACTCTTTTGTTGGTCATTTAAGGCGATCCCTCTTAGGTACCTCTGTGACATTGCCCCCAGTGGATCGATCCTGGTAAAGAGTGAAAGGGAGAGGATGAAAACCATTACCATGTCGATCATGGCTGGTTTCACTTTGAAGAAAATATCGTTTTCGAAGAGGTAAGACAATCCGGATAGGGCGAAAAGGAGCAGGATATCCAAAAGTACAAAATTATCCAGTCGCTTCTCCCTGATAAAGGTAACCATTAGTTCGACTATGGCAATTGATACGGCTACAACCAGACCAACTTTCATCCCCCACAACTCATCTGCCAGAATATAGGCCAGCAGGGGGATTAATCCCGGTATCAGTTTTTTTAGCAAGGCAGTGGTTTCAATGAGACAGAATATCCAATTCCCTGGGCAACTTTTGAATAACTTTGAAAGTGTCTGTGGATTTGTATATTTTGACCAAAGTTACATAGAATACAAGGTTGGAATAAGCTGGTATTGAGTTTTGTGGGTTTCCTCCATAAGCCAGGTTGGATGGCAGTATCCATTTGGCTTCGCCTCCTTGTTTCATCAGGGTAATGGCCTCTTCCCAACCTGCAACTACAGAACCGGCGCCTGAAGTAAAACCAAAGGGTTCATAATTGCCGGAGGCATCAAAGAGGTATCCATCCTGAATGCCTACCGTATCGTTGTCTTCAATCAGGTATCCGCGGTAGAAAACCTTGACATAATTTCCGGAAACGACCGAATCGCCAACACCTTTCTTTGTTTCGATGTAATACAATCCTGATGCAGTTGGATAGGCTCCCTTGTGGTATTTTTTGATGTATTTGCTCAGCAGATCCCTCTCCGCATCACGCATTTCCTGACTGGTAGTTTTGCCGCAAGATGCGAATCCAATGACCAAAAAAGCGATCAGAACCAGATAAATATATTTTCCCAACTTCATTACTAACCTTATTATTTCGAGTAAACACAATTGCAGACACAATGGTACTAAATGTTCGCGACCTACTCAACTATTTGCCGTTGCCCTGACGCTGAACTCCGCAAAATTAACCAAATTTAACCCTAAGCCAACGCTGAAATTACAAAATTCACCTTTATTGCTGACTTTCTTTGTTCAGATCAGCCGAATAGCTGGGTAGCAATGCGATCCATTTGTCGACTGCCTCTTTCAGGGACTGCCTGGATTCTCCGCCGGCAGCATTGTGATGGCCACCTCCGCCAAAGTGGAGTGCAGAAAATTCATTGGCTGCAAAACTGCCGGTCGAACGAAAGGAAATCTTGATTTTATCCTCATTTTCCATGAAAAATGTTGAAAAAACAATCCCTTCAATGGAGAGCGGATAGTTGACAAATCCCTCTGTATCTCCTATTTTGAAATTGAACCGCTTTAATTCTTCCCTTGTAAGGGAGATGTAGGCAGCATGGTACTCCGGAAATATCACCATCTTCTCTGACAAAGCGAAACCCAAGAGTCTCAATCTTTCTGCACTGTTGGTGTTGAAGAGGGCTTTCTGAATGTTTAACTGATCAGCCCCCCTGGCGATTAATTCAGACACAGCCTTGTAGAGCTCAGATCGTTTGGCGTTGTGGCTAAAGGAGGCAGTATCCGCAATGATTCCTGTTAGCAGAGCTGTAGCACCGCTCCGATCCAAAAAATCGCCCCAGCCCATTTTAACAACAAAATCGTACACCAATTCGGCAGTAGAACTGACCCGGATATCTGAAAACAGGAAGGGTGTATCAATGATTGGCATTGGATGATGATCGATCAGTACAACCTTCTTATGCAGCTGGTCCAGCTTCTTTTTGACCTTTCCAACTCTTTTCGGGTCGTTGAAATCAAGGAAAAAAAGCAGATCAGCCTCCTCCAGGACCCTATTCGCCACTGCATCGTTCTGTTCATAGACCATCCAATCACTGTAATCTTTCATTCCCGGCACCAGATGTGGAAAGTCTGTCGGATAGATCACCGTTGATAGATAGCCTGCATGCTGCAAAACTACATGAAGGCCAAGGGAAGATCCGAGCGCATCACCATCCGGATTGGCATGTGTCAGCACTACTACTTTCCGGACCTCCTCAGTCATCCATGCCAGCAGGGATTTACAGGATTCAACATTGATATTGGTCATAACGATAATTTTTACACGGCTGCAAAATTAATCTATTCTCGCACAATCATCTTCATCCAATTGAAGTTAAAGGAACATTATAATGCTGTAGATAAAAATTCCAATGCTCCTTGGAGTTGCAATCTTATCACGCGATACCCTCCACCTTTCCCTTCTGCTGAAATATTGCTATTTTTGACACATAATTCACCAACAGATAATAAAAATTTAAATGGCACAGAATCTTACCTTCACCATGATCAAACCATGTGCAGTGCGCAGCCAACACATTGGTGCAATTCTTAAAATGATTACAGAACATGGCTTCCGGATCAAAGCAATGAAACTAACCAGGATGACCCGAGAGAATGCGGAGGCATTTTATGGAATCCATGCAGGCAAACCTTTTTTTGAGGGATTGGTAAGCTTTATGTCATCCGGTCCAATTGTAGCTGCCATTCTGGAAAAAGAGAATGCCATTGCCGATTACAGGGAGCTGATAGGTGCCACCAATCCTGCGAATGCAGCCCCTGGAACCATCCGCCAACTTTATGCCGAATCATTTACGGCCAATGCCGTTCATGGTTCTGACAGCGATGAAAATGCCATCGTAGAAGGATCATTCTTCTTTTCACAGATGGAGCAGTTTTAAAGAGGGAGCAGAGAGAATGGGGCATAGGGCAGAGAGGAGGATGCAGGCAGATAGGTTGGAAGGAGAAAAGAAATACCAACTGGTGAACCTCTTTTATTGGGAATTCGTATAATCGGGTTTAGAAGAAGAATCCATGATTGTATTTGCAATCATGATCATCATGATAATAAAAAATTAAAAATGAAAGAAAATTCAGTAAAAATTACATTTGGCGGCAATCCATTGACATTGCTGGGAGATGAGATCAAGGTAGGTGACAAAGCACCTGAATTCGCCGCTATTGGCGCAGGCCTTTCTCCGTTTAAATTGTCTGATGTTGCAGGCAAGACCGTGGTTGTAGCGGTGTATCCCTCCATCGATACCGGCGTTTGTGCTGCACAGAACAGAAGGTTCAATGCGGAGGCAAATCAGTTGAAAGATGTGGTGGTATTGTCTATCTCTTGTGATCTTCCCTTTGCACAAAGCCGTTTTTGCGCTGCAGAAGGGCTTGAGAACATCAAAACAATCTCCGACCACAAGGATCTGGAGTTTGGTCAGAAATATGGCTTTTGGATCAAGGAACTGCGTCTGCTGGGGCGTGGAACTGTGGTTATTGACAAGTCGGGAATCGTGAGGTATGTGGAGTATGTCTCTGAAGTAACCCACGAACCAAATTATGAAGCTGCCCTGGCTGTTGTAAAAAGCTTGTAGTCGGCTAAAAAATTTGCATTCAGCAGTTTATTGTAGCATATTAAACCCTGTAATAGAAGAAGCTTCTTTTACAGGGTTTTTGTTTTGTTACTTCAATATCATCTTCTTTAACCAAATTTCAGCCAGGTGAGGCCAGGTCTCAGCTGCCGTATTTCCCTGACGCAAACCATAGCCATGCCCCCCAACGGAGATCAGATGCAACTCCACCGGGATTTTATTGTCTCTCAGTGCGGCAGCCATCACAAGTGAACTATTGCCATGCGTATCATCCGCGGTAGCAAAGATAAACATGGGTGGCGTATTGCTGCCTACCAATAATTCAGGCGTGAGGCTTCTGTTTTCTCCTTTGTCAAGATAGGCCGGATAAATGAGCATGGCAAAATCGGGACGACACGACAAATCATCCAAACCATCCACCCTGGCATAAGATTCTGAGGCAAAACGGGTACTTGCCCGGGCACTCAAACTGCCACCTGCTGAGAAGCCAATTACTCCAAGCATATTGGGATTCAACCCCCATTCAGAAGCCCTGCTCCTGATCATCCTGGTTGCACGCTGAATGTCAAAAAGAGCCTCTTTTTGTTTGTTTGGCACACGGTATTGCAGGACAAAAGCAGTAAATCCCAATTTGTTGAACCATTCTGCTACTTCATAGCCCTCTTTGTCAATGGCCAGAATGTTGTATCCACCACCAGGGCACACGATTATTCCAGCGCCATTGTTGGCTGAATCTTTCGGTTTAAAAACGACAATGGCCGGATCGGTTACATCTGTGAGCCGAATAACATCCCCACTTCTATTTGGCGTTTGAACAGGCGCATGTTTTGCTCCAGTTTCACCTGGTACATTCCCCGGCCACAAACGAATTGTATCCCTGCTTTGAGCATTTCCAGCTAATGAAAGAAAAATGGACAAAACGAAGGTTGCAGTTATTCTCATGTTGTATTGATTTTCAATTGTCATAGGTTAAGATGGGTCATGCCCCAGACTGGAATAGGGCACTATTTGAACAGCAAACAAACAGGTTTAAAGGCGTTGATTTGATCGGTAAAGGTTAACAGACCGGTGGCAGCATCCCGCCTGAATGCCACAATGTTATCCGTATTCTGGTTGGCTGCCAGTAAAAAATCGCCTTTTGGTGTGAGGGTGAAATTACGGGGCATCTCCCCTTTGGTATCCTCATGACCGATCAATCTTACTTTTTGTTCCTTCTCCTGAACTGCAAAAATCGCTATGCTGTTCATTCCCCTGTTGGATACGTAGAGAAAATTTCCATCCGGCGAGAGATGGATATCGGCACAAGTATTGGGTTTTGAAAAATCAGCCGGCAATGTGGAAACAGTTTCTGCGATCCTGTAACTACCATTCTTCATGAGTTGAATAACAGAAACACTGCTGCTCAATTCATTGGCTACAAATAGTAATTTGCCGTTTGGATGCAGCGCCATGTGTCGCGGACCGCTGCCGGGAACCATTTTAATTTCAGGGTACTTGTCTGGTTTTAGTACAAATGTCTTCCCGTCGATGGTATAAACCTTTATCCTGTCAATTCCGAGGTCCGCAACAAAAATCCTCTTGCCTTGGGGTTCGAAAAGTGCACTGTGTACATGCGGTTTATCCTGACGCTTTGGATCAAATCCCTGTCCTGTATGCTGAATTACCGAAGTTGTCTGGGACAGCTCTCCGGTTGAATCAATTTTCATCAAAGCGACATTTCCGCCAGTATAGTTGCAGGCAATAATTGCACCATCATCGTTAACAGCAACATGACAAGTATGTGCTCCGCCACTCGAGACCATGTTGATGGAGGAAAGGTTCCCATTTTCATCTACATTGAACAACTCGATGTATCCTGTATTCTGATTGTTTTCATCCCGCGTCTCCCTCACTGCCAAAAGGTATTTGCCATCCTTGGTCAAGGCGAGGTAGGATGGGTTCTCAGACAAGGCAGCCAATCCATTGCTGTGCAATTTGCCGGTGGTTTGGTCCAGACCGAACTTGTATATGCCTTCACTTTCCGTATTCGTGTAGGTCCCGACATAAAAATGGAGTACACTGCCCTTCACTTGTGGCTGCGCGTAGTTTGCAAGTGATCCTACCAGAATCAAAAGCAGGATTGGTATATTTTTCATGGTGACGATATTTTACAGTTAGAAGGAAATTGCCAAGAATCAAATTTAGTAATTCATACTGAAAGTATAGCTTCCCGAACCAACTTTGCAGGAATACCTTCCATTGGTCGAAAATGAAAGCTTGACCGGCTTTCCGTTTTCAAAAACATTGCTTGAATATTTGTCCGGGAAGCAGATGGTTGCATTGGTATTGGCAGGGATTTCGACCTTCATGACCAAGGTATTGCGCTCCTTTTTCCATTCACTTCTGATGGTACCGTAGCCAGACTGGTAGCTGACCTTGACGTGGGTCAGATCCCCTACAATTTCAGGCCTGATTGTGATGTTTTTGAATCCCGTACTGCCCGTCTCCTGTTTGATTCCTCCGAGTCCGGTATAAAACCATTCCATCAGGTGCCCCAACATCAGGTGGTTGTTGGAGACCTCTTCCAGGGCAGGCCAGGATTCCGTGAGGGCTGTAGCTCCTTTTTTTAGCTGGAATCCGTAACCGGGAAGGTCATTCCGGTAGTTCATCTCATAAAGAAGCTGCGATCCGCCATACTCTTCCAATGCCTTTACGAGGAAGTGGAAGCCAATATCACCGGCTGTCAAGGCTTTTCCAGAACGGACAATGGAATCGGTCATATTTTTAAATACCTGGGCCTTGTCAGCCTCATCCACCAGGCCTACACACAAAGGCATTGCCATTGCAGTTTGACTGCCGGTAGCATAGACCTTGGTAACGGGATTAAAAAAGTTGGTTTTAAAGGAAGCTTTTACCTTGGCCGACAGGATGGCTGTCCTTTCAGCTTCTTCTGGTCTGTTGCAAAGTCTTAACATTTGGGTAAGAAGCTTCAAATCATAATAATATATAGCAGTAGCTGTCAGTGACTTGGGTGTCAACTGTGCTTCACCGGGTCTTTTGGGTCCATAGTCAAACCAATCACCCAGTCCATGGTCAAGAATATGGTCCCTAGCTTTTGTACCCAAGTAGTCGACATATTTTTGCATCATAGGTATGGCCTGCTCAACGATTTCCTTGTCACCATACCATTCCCACAAAATCCAGGGAAGAATAACGGCAGCACTACCCCACTCCGGAGAATCCCTGAAACCACCCTTAAATTCAGTATATTCCGGTGCAATGTCAGGTACCAGTCCTTCCGGAGTCTGGGCATCCATCATGTCACGAATGGCTTTCCGGTAAAGGGGATAAAGATCATAATTGTAGTGCAGGGAGGCACCCATCAGGTAGGTCTGTTCCAGCCATCCCAATTTCTCACGGTGTGGACAGTCGGTGGTGACGCTTTGCAGATTGCTCCGGATGGCCCAA
>CAZVTL010000199.1:0-7436 GCA_964630075.1 uncultured Tangfeifania sp. | reverse complement strand
GGGAAGACAGTGGCATGGACCGCGAAATGGGTGCCGCCGAATCGTGCGCCTTCGTCAAAAGGATCGATTTCTCACCCAGCAACCTGGCCTTCGACGCCGCCTTCAGCAAGGAATAGATGCCCGTAGAGACGTTGCATGCAACGTCTCCTGCATCATTTCCGTAAATCCCATTAGAGACGTTGCATGCAACGTCTCTACAATTTTTTGTGCATTTACATTCCATTCCATGAAGGTCAACGGTACCCCTTTTCAAACCATCTGGCTTAACCCCGAAAATCCGGAGATTGTTCAGGTCATCGACCAGCGCAAACTCCCCTTCGAATTTGCCGTAATCGACCTCCTGACCGCCCGCGATACCTTCGAAGCCATCCGCAACATGACCGTCCGCGGAGCCCCGCTCATCGGGGTTACGGGTGCCTACGGAATCTGTCTCGGACTACTGGGAGCTGCCGAAAACAATTGGAGAACCGTATTGGAAGAGAGGGCTAATTTTCTGAAATCCGCACGACCCACCGCCGTCAACCTGGCCATCCTGGTGGACGAAATGTGTCTGGCCCTTGCGGATTGCACTACCAAAGAAATGGCCATTCAACAAGCCTACCGGGAAGCCTCCAGAATGAAAGCGCGTGAGATCTCCTGGTCGGAAGCCATTGGCGAACATGGCTTGAAACTGATTGAGGCCATCAGCCGGCGAAAGAACGGTCAGCCTGTCAACATCCTCACCCATTGCAATGCCGGATGGCTGGCCTGCATCGACTGGGGTACTGCCACCGCCCCCATCTACAAGGCTTTTCACAAGGGTATTTCCATTCACGTCTGGGTCGACGAGACAAGGCCCCGCAACCAGGGTGCCCGCCTCACCGCCTGGGAGCTCTCGCAGGAGGGCGTCCCCCATACGGTAATCCCCGACAACACCGGCGGACACCTGATGCAGCACGGCATGGTCGACCTCTGCATCGTCGGCAGCGACCGGACCACCCTGAACGGGGATGTGGCCAACAAGATCGGTACCTACCTGAAAGCCCTGGCAGCCTTCGACAACGGGATACCCTTCTACGTGGCGCTTCCATCCTCCTCCATCGATTTCACCATGAGGGATGGCATTGCCGAAATTCCCATCGAACAGCGCGAAAGTGCAGAAGTAACCCATATGGAAGGCATTGCCGGAGATGGCACACTCAGGGAGATCCGTGTCATCAACGAATCTTCCCCCGTAGCCAACTACGGTTTCGACGTCACACCCGCCCGCCTCGTCACCGGACTGATTACCGAGCGGGGTGTATGCAGAGCTGATGCGGAGGCGATCAGTTTGCTCTTCCCGGAGAAACTGATGTAGAAGGGGGGACTTGGGGACCAGGGGACTAGGGGAGTGGTTAAAAAGAAACGGGGAAACGGAGACGGAAGAATGACAGAGAGACAGGGGAGTGATAATAAAAGAAACGGGGAAACGGAGACGGAGAAATAACGGAGAGACAGGGGAGTGATAAAAAAAGAAACGGTGAAACGGAGACGGCGCAATGGCAACACTTTTTTTGACCACTATCTTGCCCCTCTGTAAGTCATACCGCATAGCGGTTAAGGTATTGTAGAGACGAAGGAACGTTACCCCGGGCAGAGGAATGATAATAGTTCACCGTCCGCGTTGTAATTTTCAAAAAAGTGACAAGACAGGATCGGACGGAAGGTGCGGATGTTAGATGACGGAATTTGAAGGAGGGACTGGGAGATGAGGGGACGAATACGACTCCCCGAGATAATTTAAAATGCCTCTTTTTTGGCAATAATTCAGCTATTTGATCGACAGTCAAGATAATATAAACCTTATTTTCCCAGGCAATCTTAGTAGAAAAACAACGCGGGAATAAAGAGCCGTCTGTGTGTCACCGCTCAAAGAAGTAAGAAATCCCGTTTCAGACGGAAAGGCACGATGGATGGAAATAACGGAAGAATGACGGAGGGCTTGGAATGACTGAGATGAATGAAGAAAGACTGGGAGACTTATTGACAAGGAGACTGGGCGAGTGGTTAAAAAAGAAACGAGGAAACGGTGAAACGGAGAATGCAGGGGCAGCCCTGTGCGGCTGTCCAACGGAAAAATATAGAAATAAGAGAATTGACATTGAGATATGGGGAGGGTTTAGAATCTATTATTTTCGACCACAAACCCGATACTGCACCAATCTTACCCCGAAGGGGTGAACCGTTAATAACCCCGGGTGGAGCGCAGCGGAACCCGGGGAAAGGTAAAGCAGGGAGTCCACCGTCCGCGGGAGCAAATCGAAAAGAGAAAGAATAATTGGATCGGACGGAAAGAACTAATTTTGGAGATGGGTGTATGGAGTTGGAAACTTGAAAAAAAGGAATCCCAATATGTTTTTTTGACCACAATGTAGTTTTGGAACAAATCCTACCCCAACGGGGTTAAAGGTCAATAGCCCCGGGTGGAGCGCAGCGGAACCCGGGGTAAGGGAAAGAACCCGCAGCACCGTCTGCGAACAAATATTTAAAAATGAACAAATCTATCAACCAGACGGAATAGACAAATCCAAAAAGATGAGCAACCCAACAACCCCCTCCGACGGCTACATCAAATTTGACTGCCAATTGATTTATGAAAAGATGGGTATTCCATTGGAACTCTTTGAACCCATGAATTACTGGCGAAACATCCTGTGGGACAAAGGCCTTATCGGTGCCTATCCCGATGGAATCGGGTTCGGAAACATCTCCGTCCGGATTCCGGGTACTGAGCAATTTTGCATCTCGGGTACTGCCACTGGCTCCCTCCCAAAATTGGATTCCTCCCACTACGCCCGGGTGGAGCAATGCGACCCTTCGCGCAATTCCCTCAGCTGCCGCGGACAAATCCGTGCTTCCGCCGAATCGATGAGCCACTTTGCTATTTACAACTCCCTCCCGGATGCCCAGGCAGTGGTCCACATCCACAACCGTCCCCTCTGGGAGAAATACCTGGGCATCTTACCAACCACCTCCCCGGAGGTCGAATACGGAACTCCCGCCATGGCCGCCGAGATCACGCGGATCCTCTCTCTTCCGGAGACCATGGAAAAGAAGGTCATCGTCATGGGCGGCCACGAAGAGGGAATCATTGCCTTAGGGGAAAACATCGATGAAGCGGCAATGATCGTATTGGGGTTATAGATGGGTTTACCTTAAAATGGTCGTGCAAAGACGCAAAGAACGCAAGTTTGAGTGTATGAAATAGCAACAGTTTTTTCCCCTTTGCCCTCTTTGCGTCTTTGCGCGACCATTTAAAACCACCATACTTTTACTAATTTTGGATTTGAAAAATTAAATCTCCCCTATGACCAAAATCGCCATCATCGGTGGCTCCGGACTCGAAAATCCAGACCTGCTGAAGCACCAGGAACAGGTGGTAGTCGGCTCCTCCTACGGCACCCCCAGTTCAGATTTTCTCTGCGGCACCATCGCCGGAACCGAAGTGGTCCTCTTGTCGCGCCATGGCCGCCAGCACACCATTCCACCCTCGCAGGTCAACAGCAGGGCCAACCTGGATGCCATCCGTCAGTTGGGTTGCACCCACATCCTTGCAACCACTGCCTGCGGAAGTCTGCGGGAGCAGATCGGACGCGGCGAGCTGGTACTGCCCGACCAATTCATCGATTTTACCAGGCACCGCAACATCACCTTCTTCGACTCTTTCGAACCCCACGAGATGAAGCACACCCCGATGGCCGATCCCTTTGACGTGAACCTGCGCAAGCTGCTTTTCGAGGCGGCGAATGAGTTGAAATTGCCAATTCACAAGGGTGGATGTATCATCACCATCGAAGGGCCCCGCTTCTCCACCAGGGCCGAATCGCACATGTTCCGCAGCTGGGGCGGCGACCTGATCAACATGAGCACCGCCCCCGAATGCATCCTGGCCAATGAGCTGGAAATTCCCTATGCTGCCATCGCCATGGCCACTGATTTCGACAGCTGGAAACAGGACGAAACCCCCGTTACCTGGGAAGAGATCCTCGAAGTTTTCGGCAAAAACGTCCACAACGTAGTAGATCTGCTGCTAAAAGTGATCCCAAAAATTTGAGGATGAAAACGTCAATCCTTCTCGTAGTCTTGCTCGGAATGCTGGTCTCCTGCACGGAAAACAGCCAAAAATCCGACCTGACAAGCTATGTCGATCCGCAGATTGGATCCGTTCACGGACGCTGGTTCTTCTATACACCGGCCTCACTTCCGTTCGGGATGGCCAAACTGGCACCGCATACCAACGCCTATGGAAGCGGCGGAAGCTGGGCTCCCTGCGGTTACGACGACCGGCATGCTTCCATCGAGGGATTCGGTCATTTTCATGAATTTCAGGTCGGCGGACTGGTCTTCATGCCGACCGTCGGACCGGTAAAAACCATCCCGGGGAAGCTGGAAAATCCGGATGGGGGCTACCGTTCACGCTTCGACAAGGAAAGCGAGCAGGCCACGCCCGGCTACTATTCGGTATTCCTGAAGGATTACGGGATCAAAGCCGAACTGACCGCCACCGAACGCGTTGGATTTCATCGCTATACATTTCCAAAAACAAGTGAGGCCCATCTGGTAATCGATATCGGTCACCGGCAGGGGGAGAGCAGCGGCATAACGGATGCATTTGCGAAGGTGATCAATGGCAACGAGGTAGAAGGATACATCGAGACCTATCCGGAATATGCGAAATTCTGCGACCCCGGAAACAAGGTGAAAATGTTCTTCGTGACGCAGCTCAGCAAGAAGGCGACCGGCACCGGGGCTTTTATCGATTCGGTCCAGACGGCGGGTCTCTCAGAGGCCAGGGGTATTGGCAGTGGCTTGTTCCTCAATTTTGAGATGAACCAGGATGAGAGGCTGGAGATCACCACCGGACTGAGTTACACCTCCATCGAAAATGCCCGGTTGAACCTGAAGGCTGAGGCTACCACGAAATCCTTCGACCAGGTCCACCGGCAGGCCCGGGAGGCCTGGAATGAAAAGCTGGGGAAAATCAGGGCCGAAGGTGGCGACAGCATCAGCCTGGTAAAGTTTTACACCGGACTCTACCACGCGCTGTTAGGACGTGGCATTTCGAGTGATGTAAACGGCCAGTACCGAAAATTCGACGGCACCACCGGGCAAATTCCACTCAACGAAAAGGGTCTCCCCAAGTACCACCACTACAACACCGACGGCATCTGGGGCGGATTCTGGAACCTGAGCCAGCTCTGGGCCCTGGCCTATCCCGAATACTTCAGCGAATATGTACAATCCAACATCGATTACTACAAGGACCGCGGATGGCTGCACGATGGCGAAGCCGCCGGCGTTTACACCAACGGGGTTCAAACCAATTTTCAGGGATTGCTGATCGCCTCGGCCTACCATTGCGGCATCCGCGATTTTGAGGTATCCACCGGATACGAAGCAGCCCATAAAAATGAAGTCGAATACCATGGGCGCGACCTTGGGAATGGGAAATACGACCTTCACTATTTTGTGAAGAATGGTTATGTGCCTTACCAGGATACCACCATCGCCAACGGTTGGGTCTTCAATTTTGGCTCCTCGCATACGTTGGAATACGCCTTCAGCTCTTACGCGGTTGGCCAGTTCGCCAAAGCGCTTGGCAAAGAGCAGGACTACTCAAGACTGATGAAGCAGGCAACCTATTATCAAAATCTGTTTGATCCTGCATCAAAATACATCAGGCCCAAAAAGCTGGATGGAAATTTCATCGAAAAATTCGATCCGATGAAGGCCTGGGACGGTTTTCAGGAGGGAAATGCCTTTCAATATACCTGGTATGTGCCGCACGATGTGGCCGGACTCATTCAGTTAATGGGCAAGGAGGAATTTGACCGGCGGTTGTCGGACCTGTTTGTCGAAGCGCAAAAAAGCAAATTTGGGGGTAAAAGTGATCAGATCGACAGTTTTTCGGGAATCGGGCTGCAGTACAACCATGGCAATCAACCCTGCCTGCACGATGCGTGGCTCTTCAACTACTCCGGACAACCATGGCTAACCCAGCAATGGACGCGTGCCATTTGCGAGGAGTTTTACGGAACTGAATCCCTCCGGGGATATGGGGTGGGCCAGGACGAGGACCAGGGACAGCTGGGAGCCTGGTATGTGATGGCGGCCCTGGGTTTGTTCGATGTGCAGGGGCATGCAGCCATAAACCCCACTTTCCAGTTGGGCAGTCCGCTTTTCGACAAGGTAACGATCCAATTGGATCCAAAATACTATGAAGGAAAGGAGCTGGTCATCGAAACAAGGAACAACTCTAAAGAGCATGTGTTTGTCCAGTCAGTTTCGCTAAACGGCAAGAAAATTGACAATTGCTGGATCGACAGAAGTCTGCTGATGAAAGGGGGTTCGCTTGTTTGGGAAATGGGCCCCCAACCAAACACCAAATGGGGAACCGCGACTCCTCCACCTTCCATGTCAACAACAAAATAATTCAGCGTTTGTCATAAGTAATGGGAAAGAATAAATATCGTTTTATTTTATAATCAATATGCCGGAGGCATAATATGTGGGTAGAAAGCAAGTGATGGATGGTCCATTTCGTCCCGTACGGGACGAGATAATCAAGATTTGTCGATTTTCTACCCACATAAGATCCCTAACGGGATAAAAAAATAAATTTGTACAGTCTATAATATTGTTTTCCGACTTATTTTCTTATTATCAATGCAATAACCACGAGAAAATTTTCACATCAACCGAAAATGAATCGGTGGGTATTGGCTTCTTCGATCTTCGATTCCACAAGACTATTAAAAAAATATTAACAAATGAAGCGAATCATCTTCCTTCTTCTATTTGGAATAGCCGGATTTTTGCCTTCGCAGGCTCAAATAAACCTTCGCACCGACAAGTTCTTGCTGACGATTTCCGCCACCGGGCAACTTTCAGCAATGGCAGATCCAGCCACAAACAAAAATTATTTCGCGACGGGAGAAAAAGCTCCGCTATTAAAAATCAAGGTGAACAACTTTTGGGAAGAACCCGCGAAGGCTTTTTACAACGTGAAATCCGGTACGATCAGCCTAACCTTTCCCCAGTCTAAAATTACTGCGGAAGTGAAAGTAAGCGCAAGCAAAAGTCACCTCTCCTTCCGCCTGACCAAACTCAGCGCTGTGGAAAGGGTCAGCGCGGTCATATGGGGTCCCTATCCAACGATTGTCAAGGAAACCATCGGTGAGGTGGTTGGCATTGTCCGCGACGGGAAATATGCCATCGGCCTTCAGGCGCTGAACCCCAAAACATTGGGCGGAATTCTGAACAAACCGGGAGGATCGGATGGACCACGAGGGGATGCTGCAATTCCTCAGCCCTACGGAAGCTCCATCCAGGCATACAGCCTCGAACGCTCAAAACCACGGCGTTTGTCGGTCTGGAACGATCAGTCTCCCGCTATGCCGGTGGCCCCAATACCGGGG
>CAZVTL010000198.1:312-7486 GCA_964630075.1 uncultured Tangfeifania sp. | reverse complement strand
AGAGTATCTTCGCCTCCTTGTTGTGCGAAAAAGGGGGCATTGGGTGCGGTTTCCTGCGGGGAGGGGCAAAGGGATTCTGGCTGTCGTCGCCTGCCACCCCAATCTCCCACTCCGCCTTTTCGTAACAGGGCTCCAGCTCCTCGTAGGTGATGGGCCAATCCTCCAGGGTGGAGCCCTCGACTGCCCCGTAGATGGTCTTTAACTTGAAATCTTCCTGCATGAACCGCCAGGCCATCGCACCGTAACTCACGGTACCCGAACCAACACAGGCTGCCACATTGTTGTAACCACCCTCACTGGGCAAGACTATTCTTGAGCTGCCATCGGCATTGGCAACCACCCGCCGGTGACGCTGGTCATCCGGCCCATAGGCATTCCCCAGCACCGTGGTGCGCTGCGAAATCAATTCGTCGGTATCCGTATCGTCGTAGCTTGCCCAGCCACCCCGCTCAAAGAGGACCACAGAGAGCCCTGCGACACTCAACTCCTTGGCAACTATTCCACCGCCGGCTCCTGACCCCACCACGATGGCATTCACATGTCTGTTTTGCATAAGTTATCCCTTGTAACGGTTTTGACCCACAATGACCGGGTAATCGAGCCTCATCATCTTGTAGCTGACATAATTCCGATTGCCTCCATGCCGCGGACTCCCATAAAACCCCTGAAGTGAGTGGCTCCGCAACAGTCCGAAAAACTGCTTGTCGAAACCCTTCTCCCAATTTTTACCATCCATCTTCCCGGCCTCCATCGCCTTCAGGAAGTTGGTTTGCTCCTCCCAGGCCAACGCCTCGAATGGTTTGGCATAGCGGGAAACACAACTCTCCCGGATGGCCAGCAACCCTTTCCGGTAGCTCTCCTGGTACCTGGTGTAGGGACCCACCAGTTGCCGGTCGATGAAATTGGTCACTCCTGCATCCCTGCCGCCCGGCCACTCATCGGTCGGAATGATCTGCTCCACGAGGGCATCCAGCAGGATGGCCTCAGGTTCTGTCAAAAATCTCCAGGGAGATAGTGGCGGATTGGCACAACGGCTCAACAGGCACATCCCTCCCGCACCCAATACGGAGAGCTTGATGAATCCCCTTCGGTTTTGTTTAAACGGGTCTGTCATTGTTGGTTCATTTGGTCTTCTGATCTCCATACACCATGGATGGATGGTTTAAATTTACCATTTTTATCATGGAAGACAAGGTCCATAAAATAGCTTTTGGACATTTTCCTTGAGCGCAGTGAAAGGGGGGTAGGTCTATCTGTGGCAATGGGCATTGCCAACAAGGAAGGAAGTTTACAGCTTAACCATTCCATCGATGCACAGGGCCGAAATCACTCCAATTTCAAGGCATGGTACTTCACCGATCTGCCCAGGGAGATCCTGGCAGTATAGTTTCCTGCCGGTACCCGCTTGGTCTCCTTGTCAGTACCATCCCAATTCAAGGAGTAGGAGCCCGGCAAAACTTCGCCCTTAAGCAGGGTTTTAACCTGAACACCCTGATCGTTCAAGATATGAATGGAAATTTTGGTTGGTTTGTCAACTTTGTAGTTGAGCTCATTGACCGATTTAACCTCTGAAAAGCAATGCGTAAAATCAAAGTATTCGATGTTTCCGGAGTGGATGTTCCCATCCTCAAGGGCATAAACATATCCATCGGTGGCGGCAAAATAGAGAACCCCCTTCTCCACAAAGGGAGAAGACAAGATGCTTCCTGAACCTGAAACTATTTGCTCCATGTTTTTTGTCAGCTCCCAGCACATACCGCTATCAAAAACATCTTTCGAATTTTCAAGGTTATAATCTCCATCCTTGTTAAAATAGAGCGAATTCAGGGCGGCATCTGTCGAGAAGACCCATTTTGGCAACCCTGTTGGCAGATCAAAAGCATACAGCCGCCCATTCATCGCACCAACAAAGGACATTTGTCCGGAAATGGCTGGTGACGAAAAAGTGTAGATCCCTGTTTTGTATTCACTTACCATTTTACCATTTGCCTGATCCAGGACATAAAACCTGAGCGCATCAGACGATCCCAGGTACAAGAACCCATCCTTTACTGCCACCGAACTTGGCAACCACGACAGATAGGGATCCTTGACCTGCCATTTTACCCTACCTGTTTTTGCATCCAAAGCATACATAAAGGCATCACGCGAACCACAATAAAGGATTCCGTCCGACAGCACCGGACTGGCCTGTATCCCGACAAAACAGTTGTTGATACTGTCTGTGCCGGTCTGAAAATCCCAGACCAGCGCGCCGGTTTTCGCATCGAGTGCAAAGATTTTGCTGTCCCAGCTCCCCACATAAACCTTGTTGTCAAAAATTGCCGGAGAGGAATGGACAATCCCCTGGGTCTTGTAACTCCAGATTTTCTTCCCATCATCCGCGTTCAAACAATAAACAGAACTGTCACCGCTTCCAAAATAGATGGCATGATCATAATAAGCCGGAGATGAAGCATAAAAATCCCATGGATCCGGACATTTTAGGTTGCCGGATTTGATTCCATAGATATTTTTTGCACCAAAAACGGTCTCCCCATTGGTTTTAAAACGCCACTTTTCAACCCCGCTAAGGCCATCCACCGCATAAAAGGTACTGTCAAAACTCCCGAAATAGACCACCCCATTGTGAACGGCCGGGGTAGATTTTATCCTGCGCCCCGTCTTGAATTTCCATTTTAGCTGACCCTCCTGCTTGTCGATGGCATAAAGGCAACCATCGTTGCTCCCAATGAAGAGGAGATCTTTCCAAACAACCGGGGATGAATAGATCTGTCCACTTGTCCTGTATTTCCATTTCAACACCGGATGAACGATTGAGGTCGAATCAAATACTCCGGTATGGCTCAGGTTACCCCTGAACATGGGGGTTGTTTGACCATTTCCTTGAAAGAAAAACAACAACAGGAACACGAAAGCATAAATTTTCTTCATGTTAATCTTCTCTTTTCAGTACATAAATAAACCAGGGTGCAATGGTTGTCTCATTGAGCCAGTCATAGGGGTCGCTCTCCCGGCCCATGGGCTTGTAGGTGGCCTCCAGCGTCAAGCCTGCCAGGTCGAACAGTTGAAGGTAAGCCTCCTCCGTCCAGAGCACATCCTCCACAGGGCGCTTGTCGTCGACATCCTTCATGCTAATTCTTACCCGCTCCCCATTTTTTGCCAGGCTGTTTTCGGGGAACTCCTTCGTGGAAAAGGAGGCCCATTCATGGGTGTACAAAGCCGGATTGGCATCCAGGCAGATTAACCTGCCCGTTGGCCGGAGCAATCTCAAGAGTGCTTGAAGAATGTACCTCCGGTTCTCCCACCCGGGAATATTGTCAAAGGTAAAGATCGACAGCACAAGATCAAAGCTTCCCTCACCCAGGTGACTGTAGTTGCCATTGGATACCAGCAGGTATTCACCGGCAGGATCCAACTCTTTGGCATACCCCAGCATATCCTCCGAAATATCCACGCCGGTTACTTCGAATTTCAGCCCTTTCAGGAACCTGGCCGACCGGCCGGTGCCACACCCGAAATCGAGGGCTTTGTCACCCTTGACATGTTTGGCAAGGATCTCCGGCAGGTCCCTGTAGGCCAGGTGGTAGGTATTGGGGAATTCCAGTCTGGCGTAAGCGCTGGAACGCAGCTCATTCCCCCAGGAATTTTCGAAATTCATCACAGGCAATTTTGAATTAAGTTTCAAGAACAATATCATGTCGTAGCTTCAAACTCCGCCCATCCATTGCATTGCCAATGGTATCGCGCAAAGAACGCGAAGAACGCAAAGGGGAAAAGGGGGCATTGTCATTTGTGAATTTCTTACCGAACTTTGGAAGCAGTAAAACTATCAACATCGGTAGCAAAACTCAACTGTTGGGCTGAGCTGTCGTACTTCACCCTAAAATCGCTGTAGCCGCCATTCCTGTAGCCATCCACAACATATTCATCCTTGCCTGCAGGCACCAGATGAACCGTTTGGACGGTGCATTTCGGAAGCACGCTCTGGAAAAACATCCCCTTTATCAAGTTTTGATCGTTGAAGAAGACCGGCATCACGATCTCCGCCTTCTCCAGGTGAAAGGCGATGGTGTAGTTGCTGGCACTCTTGCTGAAAATGTTGTAGGAGGATACCGAACCACCCTTGGAGAGATAAAACTTCCAAACATTGCTGAGTTGACCTGCAATTTTGGGATTGAACAATCCCGCGATGCAGTATTTCTCAAAACCTTCAAAATTGGCCGTCATCAGCGACTTTACCAACAGTTGGCAAGTTGAATGGTTGCCAGTCGTATCCGTCTGCGACCTGTTCAAACTGTAATCGAAAAGGGTAAAATTATCCTTTGCTTCAGCCGTCAGGAACAGGGAGTCATTTTGAAGGAAAACAGTGGCATGGTGCGCCTTGTCGAACTGATAGGTTCCTGTTACCTTCTTGCTTGCTTTTCCCTTGGGTACCGGCAGATAGGCCACCGATTTGTGGTTGAGAATCTTCAGGATCTTCTCGGTTATTTCATCCACAAAGGAGAATTTGGCCGAATAGATCTCATCAAAGTTCAGCTCTTTTACCAGGTTCGACAGAATGATGACCGTAATCCCTTGTTCAGGCAGGTATCCCACCTTCGTGGAAAAACCAAAAACGCCACCCCCATGGGAGTACCAGTCAAGTCCATCGATCTTTTTACGCTCCCAGCCCAATGCCCACTGCCTATTCTGCTTGCCCGCAGTGACACAACTGTCCATCATCAGTTTCAAGGTGCTTTCAGAGAAAAGCTTCTGTGTAAAAACCGCACTCACATACCTGGAAAGATCGTTGGTGGAAGAATAAACGTAACCTGCACCGACAATCCAGGAGGGATGGAAGGGGTCGCTGGCCGCTTTGATGTCGCTGGTGCCCACCCCCGTATAACCTTTTGCCGGTTGGGCGACCAAGTCAAGCTTGTACCTGGTATCTGCCATCTTCAACGGATCAAAGATCGCCTGTTTCAGGTAGGCGGCATACTCCATTCCGCTTACCTTTTCAATGATGCAGGCCAGCAAGGTAAAGCCGTAATTGTTGTATTCATAACTGGTGGATGGCTTGCTCTTCAATTTGGTACCCCTGAATTTTTCGATCAGCTGCTCGCGCCCAATGGGTTCACTGCCCGGCATGATCCCAATTCCGCGTTCATCCTTGCGCCCCAGGTTGGCCTCCATCCCCGAGGTGTGATTCAGCAGGTTGATGATGGTTATACTATCCGTCTTGTCGTTGATAAATCCCGGGATATACTTGTCTACCCGGTCGTAAACACTCAATTTTCCCTCGTCATGCAATTTTAGGATGGCCACAGCCGTCATGGTTTTGGTGACGGATCCCAAATCGAATAGCGTCTGCGCATCGTTTCTCTTCTTTTGCTCCTTGTCTGCATAACCATAGCTCTTCTGAAACAATACCTTGTCGTTCTGCAGCAGGATGACACTGCCCCAAAATCGGTTGTAGGAACAATAACCATCCAGAAGTTGGGAAACAGTTTGGGATTTCACGGCAGGTCCAAACATAAAAAGAACAAGGACCAACATCAAGGTTGACTTTACAGTTACTGATTTCATCTGTTTTTTGTTTTAGTTTTTAATTGCCAGATGGAACTCCCAATAGTCAATTGCTTGTTTGTGCAATATTTTCTCCTGGTCGTTTCATCACATTAAATATTTGGTGGTTCAACTTTTGTATTCCCCGAAAGTTTTGGTGATCCCCGGGAGACAAGGCAAAACTACAGCGCACGAAAAGCAGAATCGACCGGATGCATGTTCCCGTACCAAATAAACTTTAACTATCTAATAACAAGTAGGATAAATAAGTACGAATACATGTATCCGTACTTCTGGAGCCCCTAAACCGGACGGAGGATCGCAATCACCGAAGGGTGATTTTGCCTAACGTTGGGTCCGTTTAAATTCCGTAGGGGTCAAACCTGTGTTTTTTTTGAATACCTGGTTGAAGGAGGATTTGGAGTTGAAACCCGAATCATAGAGGATCTCGAGTACCGTTTTCCGCTGGAAGGCATCATCGGTCAGCATCCGCTGGGCCTTCGAAATCCGGTAACTGTTCACGAAGTCGTAAAAGTTCTGGTTCCTGTACTGGTTGATGACCCCCGAAAGCAACCTTTCCGGGATTTTCAACTCCGATGCCAGTTGCTTCAGGGTGAGCTCGGGATTCAGGAATGGCTCCCTCTGGATCATGTAGTCATGCACCACCTTCAGCAGGCTATGGGCCTCCTGCTTCGGGATGGTGTTGGTCCGGGCCTCCGGCCGCTCTACTGTCTTCATGAAAATATCGGGATGACTGATGGCCTTGTAGAACAGCAACAGGAAATAGATAAAGAAAGCAAAAAAGGAGGTAAATATGTACAGTTCACCCCTTTGATTGTTAAGGTAGAGGCCGGCCCTGCAGATAATCGTTACCAAATAGGCGGCCACATATCCATAAATAAATATCTTCACCCATCGGTCCTGAACCGGACTGATGTTGGATTGAACCCCTTTTAGCCGCTTTTGGTAGTTGTGGTAAAGGACAAGTACCACAACCAGGTAGATCGCGATTTGCATGGAGACCAGGATGTTCAGCCAAAGGGAGGATTGAGCGGTCAACAACTGGTTGTGCTGGATCATCGTCACCTTCTCCTCCATTCCCTTGAAATGGAAGGCCACCAGCACATACTGGAGGAACAGGAAAAAAGGGATGAAATGCAAAAGATGCTTCGAAGAAAACCTGAAATCGGAAAAGAAGAGCGATTTCACATACAAATAAAACAAGGGCGACCAAAGCCAGGGAAAGGGTAACCCCAGGTAGAAAATATAAGGTGAGATCTCCAGGAAAAACAGTTTCTGACTCGAAATGAAATGATTAGCAATGCTCAGAAACTGGGTGAGAAAAAAGGCAGCCAACAACAGGTTCGATGTTCGGTTTTTGCTTTTCCCCAACAGAAAAAAGACAAACAGTACCAACTGAAACATCGATATGCAATTGAGAATATCTACAAACTTCAGATTCATCCAAATGCTTCAATTAGATTGTGACTAAAAACAGGTCAACTCCCTCCTTTTAAGTGAAGGTACAAGGTAATTATTCTCCCTGAGATTTCACCCAAAATCTTGTAAACTGTTTAAATTTTTAATGTCAATATACCGTAGGTACAATAGGTGGGTAGCAAGCAAA
>CAZVTL010000198.1:0-302 GCA_964630075.1 uncultured Tangfeifania sp. | reverse complement strand
ATGATAGCTATTCCCTTTCATCTCAAATAGAGTCCCTTTTCGCTATGTAAGAATTGTGCCATTGACAATGTCCCCTTTTTCTCTTTGCGCTCTTTGCGTTCATTGCGCGACCGATTATTGCACAAACGAAATTCTCCCATTTCCCCCTTTGCGTTCCCTGCGTTCTTTGCGCGACACCATAAGCAGCTCAATGGAACAATCCTATCCAACTTTAAGTTACTCCCAAACGACAATGTCCCCGTTTTTCCCCTTGCGTTCTCCGCGTTCTTTGCGCGACCCTATCGGCAGTGCAATGGACGGAC
>CAZVTL010000197.1:5568-7568 GCA_964630075.1 uncultured Tangfeifania sp. | reverse complement strand
AAACATTTCAAACATTTCAAACATTTCAAACATTTCAAACATTTCAAACATTTATTTATATGAAAATCAACAAAGTACTGCTAACATTGACACTCGTTTTTGCCGCATGGGCACAAATTCAGGCAGCTCCGATCGACCAGAAGAAGCTAATCGGAAAATGGCAATATACTGCGCCAACTGCACCACCAAATTATATGACCGGACAGATCAATTTTCTGCCGGACGGGGATAAACTAAAAGGAGAATTGGAAATTGAAGGGCAAAAGTTAGCCTTTTCAGAGGTTATCCTGAAGAATGATGAAGTTGAGGTTACCATCGTGATAGAGGCTACACCCATCACCATTAAGTTCAAATTGGTCAAGGACAAACTGGAAGGTAAGGCAGAGACTCCCGATGGAATCGTTGAAGTAACGGCTATCAGAAAGTAGACTTACCTTTGGTGGTATTGCTTGTTGTAGTATTGTTCGTATGCACCTGAAGATACATTTTCAAGCCATTCGGAATTTTTAAGGTACCAGTCAACGGTTTTCGACAGTCCTTCTTCAAACTGAAGGGAAGGTTTCCAACCCAACTCGCGCTCTATTTTGGAGGAGTCGATGGCATACCGTAAATCGTGGCCTGCCCTGTCTTTGACGAAGGTAATCAACCCCTGGGAAGTACCTTTTGCCCTGCCCAACTTCTGATCCATCACTTCACACAAGGCTTTGATCAAGTCGATGTTCGTCCATTCATTGATACCACCAATGTTGTAGGTTTCTCCGATGACTCCTTTGTGGTAGATTACATCGATGGCAGATGCATGGTCTTCGACATAGAGCCAGTCACGGATGTTCTCGCCTTTGCCATAAACAGGAATGGACTTCATCCCCTGAATATTACGAATGCACAATGGGATCAATTTCTCCGGAAACTGGTTTGGTCCATAGTTGTTGGAACAGTTCGAAAGCAGCACCGGTAAGTGAAAAGTATTGTGATAGGCCCTTACCAGATGATCAGAACTTGCCTTGGAGGCGGAATAGGGACTCTGTGGGTCATAAGCGGTGGTCTCAGTGAAGAGGCCGGTTTCACCCAGTGAACCATAGACTTCATCGGTCGAAATGTGGTAAAACTTCTTACCCTCCATATTACCTTTCCAATGTTCCTTTGCAGCATGAACCAGATTAAAGGTACCAAAGATGTTGGTGCGGATAAAGGATGCCGGATCTGTTATGGACCTGTCAACATGTGACTCTGCAGCCAGGTGAATAACTCCTTCTATAGGGAAAGTTTCAAAAAGATGGTTTACCTGATCGCTGTCTGCAATATCCCCTCTTACAAAAGTATAGTTGGGGCTCTTTTCGATATCCTTCAAATTCTCCAGATTACCGGCATAAGTAAGCAGGTCAAAATTAATTATTTGATATTCAGGATAATTGTTAACAAACCTTCTGACTACGTGCGACCCAATAAAACCTGCTCCACCTGTTATTAGAATTGTGCTTTTCATTGTTATTAGCTTTAAAAATTTATCCCTATCCTACTATTTTCACTCCTTTGATCCTCCTCCTCAATTACATTTTCCTGATCCGCTTCTCCCAGTTCCAGGCAGAAAGAAGTGTCTCTTCAAGAGATGCTTCAGAGCGCCAACCCAGTACTTCGTTGGCTTTGGCGGTATCAGCATAGATTTTTTCAATATCCCCTGCCCTCCTGCCAACTATCTTAAAATTCACTTTCTGACCTGTTGCCTGCTCAAAAGCATTCAAAAGTCCCAACACAGAGACTCCTGCACCTGTTCCTACATTAAAGAACTCAAAAGCAGACAAGTTTTTATGGTCAAGCAACCGCTCGATGGCGATCACATGAGCCTTTGCCAGATCGACAACATTGATGTAATCGCGGATACAACTTCCGTCCGGAGTATTGTAATCATTGCCAAATACCGATAATTGAGCCCTGATTCCCGCAGCCGTTTGGGTGACAAAGGGAACAAGATTGTTGTGAACTCCGTTGGGAAGCTCTCC
>CAZVTL010000197.1:0-5558 GCA_964630075.1 uncultured Tangfeifania sp. | reverse complement strand
TAAAATAGCGCAGTGCTATGGCTTGGATATCCGCATTGGCATGGGTATAATCACGGATAATATCTTCACAGACAATTTTTGTATTACCATAGGGAGATTCGGCTGTTTGCCGCGGAGTCTGTTCGGTAACCGGCAGCTTGTCAGGCTGACCATAAACTGTACAAGAGGAAGAAAAAACAAGGTTTCGGACGCTGAATTTCTCCATGCACTCGAAAAGGTTGATCAACGAGAGCAAGTTGTTCCTGTAATAAAGCAGGGGTTTTTCCACCGATTCACCCACCGCCTTGTAAGCGGCAAAATGAATCACCGCATCTATACTGCCTGAATCCTTGAACAAACCTAGTAATCGCTCCAGATTCTGCATGTTAAAATGGTGGAAATCCGGTCTTTTACCAGTAATCTGCTCAATCTGATCTACAACTGTTGCCGTTGAGTTACTTAAATCATCCACTATGATTACCTCGAATCCTGCATTTTGAAGTTCAACTACGGTGTGTGAACCTATGTATCCGGTACCGCCGGTTACCAAAATTTTTCCCTTCATTGGTTATTTCTCTGTTTAGATGTTATTCATTGATATAAAACACGCTTTTGCCAGAATTGTTTCGTTTAATTTAAATTTTGTTTCAAGTCCAGAACAAAAAATGATTTCACTCGATTGGAATTCCGTTGACTTCAACTGCTGGTAATCCTATTTAGGTTATGTTGACTCCAAAAGTACTAATTCTAAGTTTTATTATTATATTTGGGGTTCAAATAATCAGCCATGAGCCTTTCAAACTTTCTAGCAGAATTACTGAGAACCAACGATTGTGTAATTGTCCCAGATTTGGGTGGGTTTATTGCCAATTATCATACCTCAGGGTTTGACGAAAGGGGCAGCCAGCTTACGCCTCCTTCCAAAGAGATTCTTTTTAGTGCAAAATTAAGAAAGAATGACGGATTGCTGGTGAATTTTGTCTGTGAAAGGGAAGGTGTCGGCTATCTTGAAGCGAGGAAGATCGTTTCGGAGTTTGTTTCAGAAATTATTTTCAAGCTAGAGAACGGAGAAACAGTTGATCTGGAACAGATTGGAACACTTCGTTACGATGAAGGTGACAATATACTATTTGAAGCTGATCAAAATGTGAATGTAAGGGCAGATGCGTTTGGACTGGAAGCCTTTCATTTTCCCCAGCTCGCTGGTAAATTCCAGCAACCACCAAGGAGTGTCTTCAGGGACAAGGAACCTGAACCTCAACAACGTAAATATCAGGTGGTAAAATACCTATTGGTTGGAATTCCTATTTTGGTCCTTCTTTATTTCATTCCGTTACAGAACATTCTTGACCATGGCGAGTCACGTTCTCAGACAATCTCCAACAGTGCCTCATTGGCAGTATCGGATAATCCTGTATCAAACAATGCTGTGTCACCTTCCAATCTATTGTCAAATCGCTCTGATTATCAAACTGAAACACCTGTTGAAGTAAGCAATACAGAGGTAAAATCAGATCTTCCCGCTACTGTACCTGAAAAGGAAAAAATGGTCCCGAAATCTGTTCAGCCTGATGCTCCTGCAATACCCAATGATTTGCCGGTCGTACTCAACGGAAAATTCCACGTGGTTGGAGGTTGTTTTAAAATCAGGGAAAATGCCGACAAACTGGCGCAAAAACTGGTGAAACAAGGTTACCCAGCCCAGGTATCGAGGCATGGGAAAGATTTTTTCAAGGTGACTGTTGAAAGCTACGAAACAAGAAAGGAAGCAGAAAAAGGACTTGGTGAAATTCTGGAGGTAGATCCTGATACGGATTATTGGTTGATGGCAGACAAGAGATAATTACAGACTGGCTGATTGCTGTACTTTTCTAAAGACCCGCATAAAATTACCTCCCCATATCTTTTCAATATCTTTTTCGGAATATCCCCTTCTGACCAGTTCGAGCGTAACATTTTCCATCTGGCTTACATCTCTGCAACCGGACAGATCGCCTCCACCATCGAAATCAGTACCAATCCCCACATAATCAATACCAATTAATTTGACGATATAATCAATATGATCGACCATGTCCTGCACCGTAGCGAGTTTGTTGGGGTATTTCTTCCCGGTTTCCCTGTACTCCTTCCAGGCCAATTTGGATTGTTCGTCGGTTAGTCCTTCGAAGTCATTGTATTTTTTTCGTACGATGGCCATTGCGGAGTCTCTTTTGGGATTGGCATCCGGTTTCTTTACATAATCGGAGAGAAAACACATTTGGATTACTCCACCGTTTTTAGCCAAAGCCAGCAAATCTTCGTCCGTAAGGTTTCTCGGATTGTCACAGATAGCCCGTGCACAAGAATGGCTGGCGATTACCGGAGATTTACTCAACCGAATCACATCCATAAAAGTCTCATCTGAACTGTGTGAAACATCTATCATCATGCCAATTCTGTTCATTTCCACAACAACCTCTTCGCCAAATATGGAGAGGCCATGGTGTTCTGCTCCCCTCTTCTTATCAGTCGAAGAGTCACAAATGTCGTTGTTGTAACTGTGACAAAGTGTGATGTACCTGATTCCCATGTCATAATATCTCTTAACCATGGCAAGATCATTGCCTATGGCATAACCATTCTCCAGACCAAGGTAAATGGCTCTTTTCCCTTCTCTTTCAAGTTGGTAGGCATCGTCAGGGGCATGTGCAACCGATGCAAGATCCATGTTTTGAGCGATACTTTTTAGGATAGCATCATAGATATCCAAAGCCTTTTTTTGCACAACAGCATTACCCTCGGTGGTTCTGGGACCCTGACCAACAAAAACCGCAAAGAACTGGGCATCCAATCCACCCTCTTTCATTCTTGGAAAATCAACTTTGGTCCCGGTAAGTGCCTGATCCTGCTTTATACCTGCATCAAAACCATCTCGTAACAGGTTCAACGGAGTGTCAGAATGGGTATCAATCGTTAACACAGCATGATGAATTCGGGCTGCCTTTTTTTCAGGGCTCTCCTTTGCCGATACTGCCCCTGCAACCAACAGGAGAGAGGCTGAAAGGTACAATCCATAAATATTTATCCTTTTCATTCGAAATATATTTGTAAAATATTGTATGTCAACAAGTCCACATGGCATACGCCATACTCTATCCCTCGCCTTTTGTAGGTTTAAATTATGGCATTCGAAAAAAATCAATGCATTTATTGAGAGACTTCCCAGCGATCCCTTTCCCTAAAATTAAGAAATTAAGCCATTAGGCGGATCTTTACCGTTGGCGGCCGGGCACCCTCAGCTGCTTTATTTGCTAAACTCAGCCAATCTGCTCAAGTACTTGCCAATAATGTCAAACTCCAGATTGATGACTGTGCCACTGCGAATGGTATGAAAATTCGTATGATGATAGGTGTAGGGTATAATGGCAACCTGAAAGGAGTCCTTTTGTGAGTTTACTACTGTGAGGCTAACCCCATTGACAGTTACAGAACCCTTTTCAACCGTCATGTATCCCTGTCTGGCTTTTCCCGGATCAAAACTGTAGGCAAAAGTATAATACCAGCTGCCATCTGCCTCTGTAACTGCCTGGCAAATGGCTGTTTGATCCACGTGTCCCTGTACGATGTGACCATCCAGCCGTCCATCCATCTTCATACTTCTTTCAAGATTTACCTTGCTCCCTATTTCCAGCAAACCAAGATTTGTCTTAAGCAAAGTTTCCCGGATAGCTGTCACAGTATAGCTATCTCCCTCAATGTCAACCACTGTTAGACAAACTCCATTGTGTGATAAACTTTGGTCTATTTTCAACTGCTTGGTGAAATCACAGTGCAATGTAAAGTGAACATTCTCCTGGTCCTTCACAATGGCTACAACGGTACCCATTCCTTCAATTATTCCTGAAAACATCTTCGTATGAATTAATTTTTTCACGAAGATAACAGTTATTACAAATCAAGGATAATTCATTCTTTCTTCTCATTGGAATTAACTATATTCATCCTTGAATAACTGCAACAAAAAAACTCTTTTCCGGAACCATTTCATTGCAAAATTGTCATGGACCTTATTGAATTATAAGCTTATAAATCAAATATTTAATTACTGAAAAAACACGCTTGATACCTGGAGAAAAGCATAACTCCGTTTGATATACAAAATTTATTTTTCAACCATTTTACTATTAAAAAGGACTCCCTTAACCTTTTGAATATGAAAATATCCCACTTCCGCCAGAAAATTTTATTTCCTGCGTTGTTTTTAGTTTTATCTACCCTTTGCCCGGTCAGGGTGAATGCGCAGCAAGACCCGATCTACACCCAATACATGACCAATTTACTCTCCATCCAGCCTGCCTATGCGGGAATCTCTGGCGTATTGGCAATTTCAGCCCTTTCCCGGGCCCAGTGGGTAGGTTGGGAAGGAGCTCCCAACTCCAATACATTTACCATGCATCTTCCGTTGAAATCATTCAATGTAGGTTTGGGGCTTTCCATGGTAAATGACAAGTGGGGACCGATCCTTCAAAATGGCCTTTATGCAGACTATTCCTACCGGTTGATCCTAAAACCCAGACAATACATGGCTTTTGGGGTAAAAGCCGGATTCAATACCTACCATGCGAGATTCACGGACCTGGAACTTGATGATCCAATTGACCCAACCTTCGCACAAAATGTAGACTTTAAGATGTTACCAAACGCTGGATTTGGTGTACTGTGGCACAGCGATATATTCTTTTTGGGTGCATCCATGCCAAAACTCTTCAAAAATAACATCGTAGATGATTCTGACAACAAGGTATACCAGGAGGTATTGCATCTATATGCCATGGGAGGATATGTCTTCTTCCTCACCGACAAAGTTAAATTTAAGCCCACTTTCCTCTACAGATGGAGTGAACAAACACCCGATTACATCGACCTTTCCGGCAACATCCTGCTTTATGACAGGGTCTGGTTTGGGGTGACCTATCGGGTAAAAAACTCCTATGCCCTCACCTTTCAGTTCAATGTCAACAACCAGTTGCGATTTGGTTACTCATTTGACCTGACAACTTTCCATGAAAATCAGGTGAATTCCGGGACCCATGAATTCACTATCAATTATGAATTTCAAAACAGCAGGCGCAACCGAAGGTATGCAGCAAGGTACTTCTAACGTTGTACATTGGGCATAAGGCACAGAGAAGTACCCCATACACTGTGCTATTTTGTACTCGTACTTTTTATCGCTAGTTTTGATTATACTTGCATAGAAAGTACGGCCCCATATGAAAGAATCTGAGATCAAAAAAAGCCACGACGCCATTTGTCAACTTCTTTCAGACAGGAAGCTCAAGCCTGCATTCAGTCTCATTGAAAAGATGATAAATGCCAATGGATTGGGAGAATTCAGTGATCAGAAGCTGGATCTGGAGCAGAATTACCGTTATATGCTGAAATATACGGTTGAGGGGATCTCAGATCCTGAGCGACAGAAAGTATACCAACATATATTGCTATCTACTTTTGAACTGGCTGACAACTGTGCAGATAGCTTGAACCTGAGATATTCCAGCTCCCTGGTATATCAGAAAAAAAGAGGTTTTATTCGG
>CAZVTL010000196.1:0-7601 GCA_964630075.1 uncultured Tangfeifania sp. | reverse complement strand
CAACTCGTCCAGAAATTTCCAGACTCCGTCCATCCGGCTAACCTGATCCAGTAAACCCTGATTTTTAGATTCGTACAGGTAGCCGACAAAACTATCCGGGTCATGTCCTCCTGACCGATATTTGAATTGATCTATGTTGTCTGCATTGATGTATTTGCGCTTTCGCCTGAATTTGGCAATAATCTGGTCCAGCTGTTTTGCGGCCCGTTCATTGCTTGTAATCTGTCCCAGTTCGTCGGCCAGTTCTGCAAATGAAGTAAACGGGTTTACAGTGACCGGTTGCATCTGGGTATAATCCTGAAGGGCTTCATAGATCCTTACCGCATCATAAATCCGGAATACCTCCTTGTCAATCTCATCGCAACGGCGGGTAGCCCGGCCAAGCATCTGTTCATACAATATCCGCGACCTGACTCGCCTAAGGAATACAATGTTGCAAATGGAAGGCACATCAATTCCCGTGGTCAGCAAATCGACCGTTACCGCGATGGTCGGGTACTTCTCGTTTTTGTAACGTCTCACCTGCTCTTCCGGATCATACGATTTCCCGGTGATCTTTTGAATGGCATTGTCAGGTAGGTCACACCCTATTTTTTCATATTCCTCCTTCAGGATACTGACAACCAAGTCGGCATGTTCGTCGGTCGCGGCAAAAATCAAAGTCTTTTCCTCCCCGTCCGGATCAATTTCCTGCACCAATTGACTGATTGCAGTACGGTTGAACGGCTCAGTTATCACCATTTTGTTGAATCCTTCGATCTGGATGGCCAGTTCGTCCTCCAGCTCTGCCAATTCAATGATTTGATTGTTCTCTTTGTCGTACACCTTTGGCCGGTCGCCCTTTTCCCACACTATTCCCTCCTCTCCCAGTTTAGTTTTGATGAGGTAGGGTGGCTCATGGTCAATCAGAAAACCATCGATCACCGCTTCCCGGTAGGAATAATTATAAATGGGTGCGCCAAAAATTTCAGTGGTGTTCAAGGCCGGCGTAGCGGTCATCCCGATGGCGGTGGCATCAAAGTAGTCTAATACACGACGGTATTTGCTTACATAGTCGCGCTGGTCCTTAAAACCAAGCTCTTCATCGTCCATCTCCCTGTCGAGCAAATAGCCCCGGTGGGCCTCATCCACAATGATACAGTCATAGGTGTCGATCGGCAAACTGTCACCTTCAGAATAAAACAGACGTTTCACCATACTTTGAACGGTGGCAAAATGCAACCTTGTATCCATTTCAGGAATCAGCTCTTTTAATCCCTGTATCTGGTATATTTCAGCGAAGGTATTCAGATCCTCAATCTTGTCGTCCTTAAAATGATCGAACGCCTGGTTGGCCAGCAACCGGCGATCCACCATAAACAGGATTCTCCGGAAGCGGTTGGACTGAATCAATCGGTAAGCAAGACCAATAATTGTGCGAGTTTTCCCTGTACCGGTAGCCATGGCCAGGAGCATCCGCTTTTTCTCCGGGTTATTCAACAAGGAGTGTTCAATGCTGCTGATGGCCTTCATCTGGTAATCCCGTAAAGAAAGGCCATTTTTATCCTGAAGAAAATTGGGTTTGCTGTTTTTCAACTTGTCATTGGCTCCGTCTAAGTCCTGCTCCCACATTTTCAACAATCCTTCCGGAGAGAACCAGCCTTTTAACGATCTGGAGTGGCTATTGGTATTTCTGACATCGATAAACCACACCCCACTTTTTGTTGCCAATTGCTGCAAATAGGGTCGTCCATTGGTTGAGAAAAGAAAAGGCACTTTATAAATTCCCCATTCACCCAACAATTGAACATTGGTAAGTTCCTCCACCAATTCGGAATATCGTTTTGACTGTGTTAAATCTGTCGAAATATCCTGTGCATATTTTTTGGCTTCCACCAGTCCAAAAAGTTCAGTGCCAACAAACAAGGCATAATCAGCCCATTTGTTGCCACAAGGCCATTCTGCAATGGCGCTGTTTTTACCTTTCTCCGGGAAAGTACCTCGTAACTTGTGATTCAGGTTCAGCGTGTCTACTTCCCATCCGGCAGCCCGGAGTTGGGCATCGATCAAAAGCCGGGTTTCAGCCTCAGACATCTCAATCTTCAGGGCAGCTTTCTTTGAACGCTGCTGAATTTCAGTTGATTTCTGCACACTCAATGCCCCAATTTCCCTTTCCTTCATCAGATCGGCAAACTTCTGCTCCAGTTGAAAGTACTCCTGTTCCAGGGTTTTGTAATCTTTTGCGGGATCAGCCTTTTCAGGTGGGTGAAATTGAATGTTACTGATGTCTGTTGCTTCTTCAGAATAGGATTCATAAAACCACTTGGCAATTTTAAATCCGCTGTACAACAATCCCATAGCCGAGGCCTCTGCCTGCTTGCCAGCATGGACTGCCTGATTTCCCGATTTCCGGATGGTATGAAATAAACCAAGGATATTCTCTTCCAGGATTCCATCCTCCTTCAAAAGTTCCAATCTTCTAAAGGCGCTGTTCTCATATGGAAAATCAAGCTGCTGAATTTCAAAGATGTATTCAACCATTTTTTCCCCAAACAGCCTCATTTTGAACAAGGATGCATTGGGATCATCGTGTAGGTATTTTTCTGCTAAATTTCCCAGATTGGCCAGAATGGAGTACTCTTTGGCCAAAAATTTGAAATTGCTCTCCATGAATTAGATTTGGTCTGATTGATTGGTCTGCCGAAGGTAGGGAATCAATTTAGGAAAAGAAAATTTTATGTAAAAGAAAAACAATCAATATCAGCAAACAGGATTTTGATTCAATTCTTGCAAATCGCAGTTTTACTATATTTCATCGTTATTATCCAAGAGAAATTTGACATGGTTGGCCGCAATGCAGTAAGTTGCGGCTTTTATTTTATGTTAATCTCCTCCTGAAATATCCAATCCGGATCAAAATATTTTTATTATTAATTGACACAGAGGCTATTAATTAAAAATATTTTATATACTTTTAGTCAAGGTTGACTGATTATTTTGTGCAGCCATTTGTTCTTATAACTTAATTACTGCTTAAAATCATCCGAAAGTACCAAACATCGGTGTAAACCCCTTTCGGGAAGATCCGAAAGTCCTAAACAGGTTGCAAATCACCTTCGGGAGTTCCCGAAAGCGCCAAACAATGTTGAAAATGGTTTCGGGAATGTCCGAAAGTCCAAACAGATTTGTAAACAGGTTTCGGGAGCGCCCGACGACCTAAGAAAGTGAAAATACGATTTTGAGGTTTTTATAGTTCCCTTATTATTCACTATTTAATTTTCTTTCGTATGATTACTGTTATTGATCTCGCGAAACTGCGCAATGCGGAGTTTCTGCAATTTGGTACCACAATTTCTGAATTGATTGACGCCAACCATCCAACCGAACTGAATTTGACAGTTCCACAAACCACTTTCAAACAGAAGTTAACCGAGACATCCGCGCTCTTTCAATTGGAGCGGGCCAATCCTTTTACCCAGGAGTTGGTCCTTCTGGATGATCGCCGCGACAAGGCGATGTACGGATTGGTTGACTGTATCAACGGTTACAGCAACCATTTTGATCCCGAAACTGCCAGGGCGGCTAACCTGTTGAAAGTAAATCTAAGTCTATACGGTACTGGGGTTTCCCGGATGAATACACAGGCCGAAACTTCTACCATCTACGGCATCATCAACGATTGGGAGAGTAAACCTGAACTTTCTGCTGCGCTTGCCAAACTTGGCCTTACCAGTTGGATAGCCGAACTAAAAACAGCCAATCAATTGTTCGAACAGAAGTACATCCAGCGAACCCAGGCGTATGGTGCCGCCAATCCCGATACCCTGAAATCCAAACGCGAGGAGACGCTGGTGGCCTATTACGAGTTGCGCAAATTTATAGAGGCCAACGCGGTTGTTCATCCAAGTGCAGTCAGCGAAAAGATGATCAGTGAGCTGAATGCCCTGATAGATCAGTACAATGAACTGATAAGGACACGGTTAGCGGAGCCGGTAACTGAACAGACTGCAGCAAATCCAGGTGAATAAGCTGCGAAGGCAGACTTCGAAGAAATCTGAAAAAATAAAGCCGTCCCCATAATTATAAGAGGCGGCTTTATTTATTTATGGAAAATCTTTATAAGTATGTTCATCTCTTTTCCCAAAATATAACAACCATATTGTTTCACCATCGAGTTATATTCCCAATCTGTAATCACCGGCCTTTATTCTATAATAGCCTGCATAACCAACCATCGGAGTTAAGTTTGGAATCTCGTTGATTGTTTTTGCAATTGAAATCTTTGAAATGAGATTCTTTAGCTTTTTCAAGGCTTCCTTATCCTTGATTTTATAGACCAGCTTATCGAATTTTTTGGAGGTCTCAAATTCCATTAGATTTTATTTAAGTACTCCATAACCTTACTTTTATCACCTTTACCGCTTTTGCGTGATAGTTTCATCTCTTTCCCTAACGCGAAAACCTCTCTTTCATCAAGGGTTAGAACTTTAGATTCAATTTTCATTCTTTTGAGAAAATCCGTGATGAAATTTAACTCAGACTTATCTTTGACTTTTATAAGAATCTCATTCATGATTGATAATTTTATTCAAAGTTATAAATATTTCAACGGTTAAAAACCAGCGTAATGGAAATGTAACGGATGCTAAACACAAAATTACTTCCCGATGCAGAAATTCTTAAAAATATTCCCAAGCACCTCATCTGTTGTTATTTGACCAGTTATGGAGCCCAAATAATGAAGACATTCCCGGATGTCCTGGGAGAGGAATTCACCGGATAGATTGGCTTCCAGACCTTCAATCGAGCGGCGGATGGCGGCAAGGGACTTGGTCAGTGCATCGTAATGGCGGATGTTGGTGACAATGACATCCTCAGGCTGCACCTGGTCAATTGAAGCAGCTGTTTTCATCAACTGTACCAGGGCCGAAAGGTTCTCTTTGGCCTTGGCGGCAATGAAGACCAGCGATTCGTTTGACTTCAGCTTCAGAGCTGAGATTTGCTGCCGAACCTCCGCCGTTACCAGATCAGACTTGTTGCCGACCAGGATCAACTGTTGCTGGTGGATCTTTTTCCTGATCTCCTGAATACGGGCAAAAATAGTTTCTGCCGGAGAGGTCAGATCCAGCACCAACAGCACCACACTGGCCTGCTCCAGTTTCCGGTAGGAGCGCTCAATCCCCAGGTTTTCGATGGTATCAGAGGTCTCTCTCAAACCGGCAGTATCGAAGAAACGGTAGAGGACTCCTTCAAGGTTGACTACATCCTCAATCACATCGCGGGTGGTGCCGTGGATATCCGAAACGATGGCCTTCTCTTCGTTCAGCAAAGCATTTAGCAGCGTTGATTTCCCCACATTGGTCTCCCCTACGATCGCCACTGGGATCCCATTTTTAATGGCATTTCCCAGCCGGAAGGAGTCGGCCAGTTTAGTTAACAAACGCTCAATCTTCCTGGAAAGCTCCAGCAATTGTGTACGGTCAGCAAACTCCACATCCTCTTCACTGAAGTCGAGCTCCAACTCTACCAGGGTAATAAAATGAAGCAACTGCCCCCGCAGCTGATTTAATTCAGCCGAAAATCCACCCCTCATCTGGTTCAGCGCCACCCGGTGGGCCGCCGAATTCCCGGAGGCGATCAAATCTGCCACCGCTTCAGCCTGCGAAAGGTCCATCTTCCCGTTCAGGAAGGCCCTTTGCGTAAATTCGCCGGGCAACGCCAGTTCAGCGCCGGTTGCAATCAGCAATTGAAGGATCTGTTGCTGAACGAAGACCGAACCATGGCAGGAGATCTCCACAACATCCTCTCCTGTGTAGGAGTGTGGCGCACGAAACAAACCTACCACCACCTCATCCAGCAAACTGTTTTCCTGGTAAATGGATCCAAAATGGAGGGTATTGGCAGCCTGACCGGCCAATCGCTTCCCTTTGCCGGGTGACCTAAAAACCGCATCAGCGATGGCAATCGACGCTGCTCCTGACAGGCGGATCACTGCGATACCTCCGGTGCCGGCGGGTGTAGATATTGCACAGATGGTGGAACCCTGAAACATATGTTGCTTTTTCGACAAAGATAACTGATTCAGCAAAAAAAGAGAGGCCCCGCAGGACCTCTCTTTTTTTATTGAATCTCAATCGCTCTGGCTGGTTTTGGTTTCAACTCCTCCCGCTTGGGAAGCGTCACTGCCAAAATTCCATCCTTGTAGGCAGCTTCGATCCGGTCGCCGTTGATGGTTTCAACCGGGATGTTGAACAACCTGCGGAAAGAACGGTAGTTGAACTCCTTCCGTGAGTAGCGATCGTTGTTTTCACTTTGCTCGCTGGTCACTTCAGCCGAAATGGTCAGACGGTTCCGGTCGAGATCGATTTTAAAATCCTCTTTCTTCAATCCGGGGGCAGCCATTTCAATCTTGATACCATTTTCATCCTCCAAAATATTTACCGCGGGAAGCGTGGTATCCTCTGCCGAGAATCCGGCATTGGTCCAGTCAACCAATTCGCGGTTAAACAATTGATTAAATACGGACGGATAAAGCCTGTTGTTTGTTCTGATAAGTGTCATTGTAATTCCTCCTATTATTTAGTTAAACTATTTAATGTTTTACCACCATTCAGTGGTATGTTAAAGAACAAACAATCCCTGTACCAAAATTTGAATCACAATTTCCAAATAATTAATTATCAATCCAATAAAACAAAACGGTATAAATTGCTCAGGACAAATTGACATTTACCACCCCCCAACGATCTGTCAAAAAGTCATATTAACCTCATTATCATGCTAATATGTCAGTATTTTTGTTTCTGGAAGCAGTTGAAGTAACGCTGCAACCCAAAAAAAAACTGTCTGCACTGTAGGCTGAAACTGTTCAAAAAAAACACTTATATTTGGGGTATTATCTTAATCATCTATTCCCAATTAATTTTAAAACCATGCTTCCAAAATTTTTACTAGCAGACAACTCCCAGGTACTGCCCGACACCATCTTCATTATTCATACGGAGGCGCCACGTTTTATTGTAGGGTGTGATCTGGAGGGATTCAATGTGGATCAGGAGATTCACTGGATCGACGAAGAGCCCGAAAGTGCTGAACTGAAGGCAGAACTGCTGGAGCAGGCGGAGGAGTTTATGGAACTTGAGCTCGACTATGAAGAGGAACTCGACAAACTGGAGGAAGAGGAGGATAAATAACAATGTGGAAATGTGAAAATGTGGAAATGTGGAAATATGGAAATGTGAAAAACGAGGAAATTGTGGTTTTCACATAACTTATAACTCATAACTTATAACTCTATTACTTACCATGGAAATTATTCAAAAAGAGGGCCCCAAGAGATTGAAAAGATCTGTCAGCGACAAGATGCTTGCAGGCGTTTGCGGAGGACTTGCCGATTATTTTGAAGTAGATCCAACCATCGTCAGACTGATCTTTGTTCTGGCATTGCTGATTGGGGGTACCGGTGTACTTGCCTATCTGATCATGTGGATCATCGTTCCGAAAGAATCTTTGATTTTCTGATATCCATCCCATAACCCAATTTAACAAAAGTTCCGGTGAACGTTAGTTTCACTCGTAAATATATTAATTAAATTATTGTATATCAGTAAGTACTCATGGAA
>CAZVTL010000195.1:985-7605 GCA_964630075.1 uncultured Tangfeifania sp. | reverse complement strand
AACTGCCTGCTTTACTGCATACCGTTTTACACCCACCGAGGCAACCCTGTATTTTAGGGCAACTTCACATGCCCGACTCAAATCTTCATCCGTCAGGATTGGGTGGAGGATGGAGTGGTCGATCATCTGGGCAAGTGCCTTTGCTTTATTCATTAAAATACTGTTTTAAATATTCCTGTTTCCCTCAATTTTTACGAATCGGTACGGGGAGCTTCACTCTTTGCTGAATACCATAAGCTTTGGCAGGGTTCACCGAAACCAACCTATTGAACTCCTCATCTGTAAATCCCCTGGACTTGAGTTCGGGGTAGAGTTTCCTGAAAATATTGGTGAAAGCTTTGATGTTCTGTTTTTCCTTACCAGGATCATACCACCCGGCATCATGAGAGATCAATATGTTATCCAGTATGCCATTTTCTTTGGCAAATACTATTTTTGCGACATGCTTATCCAGCTCCCAACCCATTCCGTCCAGGCTTATCCAACAGCCCATTTGGGCAGCTTTCAGGTAATTCTCATGGTTCTGTTCATTTTGAGCATGAACCCAGATAAATGCTTCGGGTGAAACGCCTGCCTCATGAAGAATTTTCAATTGAGGCCACAATCCTTCTGCTTTCCCGGTATGCGAAGCAATGGTCAATCCGGTTTTCAGATACGTCAGGGCAGCTGCCTTGACAAGTTTCTGGTGCATCTCACTCAATGGATCTGCATTGTCAACCCCAATTTTGATGAATCCGGGCTTGATGGATGTACCATCAATCCCCTCTTCAAATTCCTTTGTCCAAATCACTGAAAGCTCTTCTGCTGTCATCTCCCGGGCAAAGGCCGGAATATATTTGTTGTTGCGAACCCCATAGAAACCGGTATTGGTAACAATCCGCAAACCGGTCTGATCGGCGATTTTTTGAAGTAGCAGCACATCCCTTCCCAAATAATTGGGTGTAGCATCGACAAAACAGCCCACCCGAAACGCTTTGAGCTCCTCCAGGTAAGGAGCCATTTCACGGATAACCGAAGCATCGTTCCAACGATCGGATCGAATGCTGTCAGCACCGATAAAATCTACCAATATATGCTCATGTGACAGCCAAACCATTCCAGTATCAGCCCGCTGGGTTCCATTTACATGCTGAATGATTGGTTGCGCCTGGGAATCGGGACCTCCAAAACCAGCCATCAAAACGAATAGCAATGGGATTAACTTCAATTTCTTCATCCTAAAATACTGCAATTAAAAATTAGAGACCTACTGAAAGACTGTATAAATTTATAGCACAGCGTATATTATCTATTCATCGAAGAATAAAGGTGTCATAAAACTATAACAGCTGGTTTACGTATTATCTTTTTTCCTTTTGTCTCTTCCTTTGAGACCGCGGTAATTAAGAATATAAAATTATTAAACAAATGATTGGATTTACAATTAATTGTATTTTTGATTAGAACTAATTGTCAAAACAATATTTCCAACAACTATGAAATCCTCCCACAATTCCCGACGTATTTTTATCAAAAGCGCGGTTGGCACCGGCTTAATGGTAGCTGGCACCGGCATGCTTGCTTCAGGTTCGCTCTTCCGAATGAGTGGTTCAGCGGCAAAATATGATGCCAAAGGTCTTCCAACAGTCCTGCTGGGCAGCACCGGTGTGCGTATTCCGCGCATGGCCATTGGTCTAGGCAGTCGCTTCTGTACCATCAAGAGTACCGATGAAGCGCTGCAACTCCTTACTTATGCACTCGACAATGGCCTATATTACTGGGACACAGCCGGGTCATATGAAAACAAGGAATTGGGAATCATCAGCGAGGTAAGGCTCGGAGAGGTGGTAAAAACACGGCGAAACGAGATTTTTCTTTCGACCAAAGTTACCAGCCGTAATCCTGACGAAGCAATGAAACAAATTGAACTGAGTCTCAAGCGTTTGAATACCGACCACCTCGATATCCTGAAAATACACAGTGTTACTACCGTTGCTGATGTCGATAAACTGAGTGAAAAGGGAAACCTTATCGACCTGCTTCAAAAACTGAAAGAGCAGAAAATATGCCGCTTTATTGGTTTTACCGGACATACCGAAGCTGAAGCTTTGAGATTGATGACCGAAAGGGGCCAATTCGACACGATGCTGTTTGCCATGAACCATTACAACATGGCCACCAATCCGCAAAAACGTACCGAATTGGTGATTCCGGCAGCCAAAGCCAAAGGAATGGGGGTCATGCTGATGAAAGTCGT
Organism: uncultured Tangfeifania sp.; assembly: GCA_964630075.1. Lineage (GTDB taxonomy): Bacteria > Bacteroidota > Bacteroidia > Bacteroidales > Prolixibacteraceae > CAINVV01. Next base: position 5,369 of record CAZVTL010000195.1, on the reverse strand, counting down.
CCGCCCGAGGGAGACTGTTAAGGATATCAAGACGAATGACCTGATTCGGTTTGGACTCTCCCTGAAGGGGCCTGATGGAATTATTTTGGGCATGGACAGTCTCGAGGTGGTAAAGTCAAACCTGGAAATATTGCGCAGCTTTAAACCTTTGGATGATACCCGCATGCAGGAGTTGGCCCAACAACTGACTCCTTTCTACCGCCACGAAAACCTGCCCTGGATGCAGGAGGGATATAGCGACGGGGAGTGGGCGTAGCTATTTTGCGTTAAAGTCAACAAATCAGGTAAAATACTTGTGGAATTATTTTGATGTTTTAATACAACTATTTAATTTAGAGTAGTTTTCATCAATAATCCCACATCATGAAAAGCAAGAATTCTATTTGGCTGAAACCTTTGATCCTATTAAGTTCTGCCTCCCTATTGCTGTTGGGTTGTCCACTTCCCGGGCCTGAATTACCTACATTGACTACAACAACAGTTGTATCATTTACCTCAACTTCCGCGGTCATAGGTGGACATGTTGCCGAAGATGGTGGCTCCGATGTGACTGTAAGGGGAATATGCTGGAATATTTCCCCACTCCCTACCATTGCCAACAACAAGAGCTCCGAAGGTGTTGGACTTGGTAGTTTTAACAGCTCATTATCCGGACTTACGCCAGGTGTTACCTATTTTGCGAGAGCCTTTGCAACCAACAGTGCCGGGACTGCATACGGAAGTGAAGCAACTTTCACTACTGCCGCGATCCTCTCCACGATAACAACAACTCAAATTACTGCAACCACCTCAACATCTGCCGCTTCCGGCGGAAACATCGCGTTGGATGGTGGAGGTACTGTTTCCGCAAGGGGTGTCTGCTGGAGTACTACCTCCAACCCAACAATCTCCAACAGCAAGACCAGTGATGGTACCGGTAAAGGAAGTTTTGTCAGCTCCTTAACCGGACTCCAACCCGGAAAAACCTATTACGTTAGGGCATATGCCACTAACAGTGCAGGAACAGCCTATGGAAATGAGATCTCTTTCGCTGCTTTGGCAAATCTTCCCTATGTAACGACGAATCCTGTCACTGCTATAACCACCACATCTGCATCTTCGGGTGGTAATATTTCAATGGATGGGGGTGCTTCAATTACCAGCAGGGGAATATGCTGGAGTACAGCTATTAATCCAACTATTTCGAACAATAAAACTACAGATGGCGGAGGTACAGGGAATTTTACCAGTCTCATCTCAGGACTAAATCCAGGAATCAAATACTATGTAAGAGCTTATGCAACCAACAGTGCCGGGACAGCTTACGGAAACGAAATTTCATTCACAACAGCCACAATTTCAGTTATAACTGTAACTGATTTGGATGGAAACACCTATCCAACAGTTACTATTGGGGCCCAAACCTGGATGAAAGAAAATCTAAAAACCACCAAACTAAATGATGGTACAGTTATTCCTTTGGTTACTAATAATACTGTTTGGACAAATTTGAAAACGCCAGGTATTTGTTGGTATGATAATAGTCTTGCCAATTATAATATCTATGGTGCCCTTTATAATTGGTATGCGATAGATACAAGAAAAGTTTGTCCTACAGGATGGCATGTGCCAAGTGATTCTGACTGGAATGAATTAACAAGTTTTTTAGGTGGCACAAATCTGGGAGGAGGCAAATTAAAGGAATCAGGCACCAATCATTGGTCAATGCCCAATTCAGGTGCTACAAATGAAACAGGTTTTACTGCACTTCCTGGTGGATATCGCTACAATAGTGGAGTATATGCAAATATAAGTATAACAGGAAATTGGGCATCCTCAACCTACATATCTGTAAATGGTTTTTCTGTTTGGATAATGTATTATGGAGAAAGTGCAATTCGAAGAAGTGGTGAACTTAATAACGGAGGTTTTTCAGTTCGCTGTATAAAAGACTAACGGTAATCCTTTAGTTTCTCACCAAGTTACCAAAGGAATAACAGATTTCCTTGCGTTACTTTGCGTGCTTTGCGCGACACAATGGACACAATTCTCGCGTTAGAACTTCCCAAACTTCAACGAGAAATTCAAATTAAACCCATTCATCAGGTTGCTGCTGGTTTGAGGCAACTCAATGGCTGAGGCAAACCTGTAACTAACTCCTGTATCAAATCGCATAAATTTAAGCAGATTAAAACCCACGTTAACTCCGGGTTCGAAAGCAAAGAAGGTATCTTCGGCAAAACTGAAACCATGATGGTAATCACTGCTGCTCCACTCGCTGCCCCAGGTACTGTAAGAGACTCCTCCCCCACCTACCAGCAACGGAAAAGCTATATGGATCTTTTTCAAGGGTTGCAGCCGGTATTCCAGCTTCAAACCCCCATAGCCTGCATAGAGATATAGATCTTCCAGGTCACTGATTCCCTGATATCCGAAGTTTTGCGTATTCATGATCCCATAAAAGGCCAGTCCAATAGCTACATTATGATTTAGAATGACACCTCCGCTCATGCCACTCATGCAGGCATCCCTGCCATCCAGTCTCGTCCACCCGAAATCCGGCGATAGCCACCAACCCACCTTTACAGGTGAGCTAAAAAGTGTCTGGATCTTTTCAGGTTCCCTGGATACCTTGGGAGGAACCACTTCTGTCTGTGCCTGGGTAGCAACCAAAGTCAATGCAAAAAATAGTGTGAAAATGATCTTTCTCATCTGTTGGAATTTGTTTTGCATAATAGGTATAGGCTTCGTATTTTTAATTACTAAAATTACACAATTATGGAAAAATTTGTAGCCTGTTGCGGGATCGACTGCGCAACCTGTGATGCAAGGAAAGCGACCATCTCCAACGACCAGGATTTGCGCGTCAAAACAGCCGAAAGCTGGAGTGTACAGTTCAGTGCGGAGATCATACCCGAAATGATCAACTGCACCGGTTGCCGGGAAGAGGGGGTAAAATTCAGCCATTGTTCCGAATGTGAAATTCGGAAATGTGTCAGATCCAAAGGATTCAATACCTGCGGCGATTGCATTGAGCTGGAAAATTGTGCCATCGTAGGAAATATTCTCCAGTTTGTCCCGGATGCGTTAACCAACTTGAGATCTATCAATTAGTCCTGAAACTTCGAAGATTGAAACTGATAGGTAACAATAACGTATACCCAATGCGTGAACATTATCGGTTACAGATCAATACAATATTTAACCCATGAAAAAATTACTATTAAGCGCCTTGGTTCTCTCATTGTACGTTTCATTTTCGGCTGTTGGTCAGCAAGGAGTCTCAGTCGGGGAAAAAGCACCAGACTTTAAAGCCACTGCCGACGATGGTTCGACATGGAAGATGAGCAAATATCTTGGCAAGGATTATATCGTTGTTTACTTTTACCCAGCTGCAATGACCGGTGGATGCACCAAGCAAGCTTGTGCCTACCGTGACAGCAGAGAAACCCTTCAATCAGCTGGAGTGGTGGTGGTGGGTGTAAGTGGCGACAAAGTTGAAAACCTCAAGCTTTTCAAACAGGCCGAAAACCTAAACTTCACCCTTTTATCGGATGAAAAGGGGGAAATCGCCAAGGCCTTCGGGGTTCCTGCCGGTGCCGGAGGAGCCATCAAACGCACGGTCGAAGGCTCCGAGCATGAATTGGTACGCGGAGTTACCACGAAGCGATGGACCTTTGTAGTTGGGAAAGACAAGAAAATCATCTACAAGAATGAGTCTGTGAATGCTGAAAAAGACACGGAAGAGGTGCTGAACTTTATTAAGTTGCAGGCTTCAAAGTAAGATATCTCCTTACTGCCTCCAGGTAGAAAACCAGGGGATACATCTGTTCATCATACCAAAGGGCTGCAAAATAAAGGCCTATCGAACTCGAAATTAGTCCATTGGCATCCATGTACTTATCCAACCAGGTAAAACCGGCTTCGCACACTTCCGGTTTTTTTGCAACCAGGGCCGCAATGGCCAGGGAGGTCTCTTCAAGGGTGCCTTGAATATTCTTTTGGCCACCCCAGCTTCCATCCTCATTTTGTTGCAGCAACAGGTACTCCTGAGCCAGCACATGCATGGTAATTAAACTTTCTTTCAGCTCATCATTAGAAAAATTCCTGGTAAGGCAATCGGACAGGTAGACGGAAACCCGCGCGGTGCCGTATACCGGATTTTTATGGCCCTCCGTGTGCTGGTTGCCAAACCACAACGGAAGCCAGTGACCATCAGCGCCCTGGTGCTTTTTCAAAAAAGCAGCAGCTCTTGAGGCGCTTTCCTGGATACGCTTCTGCAAAGAACCGGACAATCTGTTGCCCAATTTATCCAGGGTAGTAAGAAATGCCAGCAAGGCATGACCGGTCAGATCGGCACAACTGCTGTCGAAGGGCAATTTGCCCCACCCTTTGCAGAAGGTGG
>CAZVTL010000195.1:469-958 GCA_964630075.1 uncultured Tangfeifania sp. | reverse complement strand
ATTCTGCAAATCAATCAGCCAGCTGCAGCCGGCGATCACCGCGTCATTCAGCTCTTTGCTCCCATCGTACATTTCCAGCAGCGCCAGGATCGCTCCCGGCGTATCATCTGCATCCGGCACCGATCCCGAAAAGCTGGTCCATCCCCACCCCCCTGGTTTTGCCCCGTTGAAGGGATGCCTCTCCTTGTACTGGATGGAGAGAAGGTGCTTTTTTAATTGGGTCAGCTTTCCTTCCGGGATGACCGAAGTCAATTGTGGTCCAAGCGCCTTCACGCTGAGGGTGGTTACCCAGGTCGACAAATTGGTGTCGATCGGCCAGGAACCATCCTCCCGCTGCTGGTTTTCAAGAAAGCTGATTCCCTTCCTTACCACCACATTGTCTGCTTTCCCACTTGCAATCAAACACATCGCAACGAAACCTGTCAGAGGGATGGCCTCCAAAAATCCGCCACTTTCGGGCATCAAGGAGGTCAACTTGCCAATGGCGGG
>CAZVTL010000195.1:0-459 GCA_964630075.1 uncultured Tangfeifania sp. | reverse complement strand
ATCCACAAATTTGTTTCTCAGGTATTTGGCTGCACCAACTTTGGGTTTCCGGCTGGTATGAATAAAGATCCCCACCCCAATCAACGCCGGGATGGCGTAACTCACCACCTGCATGTTGAAGAATCGGTAGAGCGACTGGGGCAAGAGCGAGAGTTCGAACGGGAGTTGCGGCACATTTCGGATGGCGTCTGCAGGCAATACCCCGCAAATGATCAGCAGGGAGAGAATAGGAACCGAAAAGGTGTAATCTTTCCCATAGAAATCAAGGATCGTGGAGGTTATTTGTTGTGCCGAAAGGGTAATATTTTTTGATGCCAGGTAAGCTTCAATAACCTTTGACAATTCCGATCCCCTACCGGGAAGCTGGCAATAAAAGATAGCGGCATAGCAGATCAGGCTGGTGCTGGAAAAAACGCTCAAAAAATACAGTCATCGGCGGAGCAAATTGACCACCCCCCA
>CAZVTL010000194.1:0-7606 GCA_964630075.1 uncultured Tangfeifania sp. | reverse complement strand
AATATGCCCCAAAATAATTGTCTTGCAAAAGGCCACCGGCAATGACATTCTCCTGCCGTAGTTGATGGACGATTGACAACAATACCTCCCGCATTTCTTTTTCATCCATAGAGACTACTTCCAGCACTCCCGCTTTTTCCGCCTGTTTCTTGGCAATCACCTCCAGTATCTTTGGCATAAAATAGACAACACCACTGGGCATGGAAAACGCCTGGAACCTTCGCCCCTCTAATTTATTGATATAGGGCCGCATGTCTTTCAGTAAGTCATGGGTGTTAAGCCATGACAGGTTGATGAGCTTTGGAGCTGCCGCCTTCTTTTTAGTCTCTGATTTTTCATCAAATATACCGTCTTGCGCCTTTGCTTCGTTGTGCCACCCAGGAGGTTTTTCTAATGGCCCAAGTCGCTCCTGTGCCTGCTCCAACTCTTGTTGTCGTGCAAGTTGATCTGCCCGTTTCAAAGTCTTGCCCAGCAGCTCTTGAGGCTGTTTGTGGTGGAATTTTACGGCCTGTAAGATCTCCTCTTTTTGCTGAAGTTCTTTGAACGATTGAAGGCCGACCAGAATCCGGCCGGCGGCTAAGGGATGTTCGCCCAGGCTGTACAAATGCCCACGGATGGATGGCAGTTTCCCCAGATCATGGGACAAGGCGGCAATGATGGTATCCGGCATAAGATAGCCGGTATCGGATTCCTGTAGCAGCCGGATCACCTGTTCAGCCACATTCAGGGAATGGTCAATCAGGTTGGTTTGACCAAGCAGGGTGTAGGTGTTGGAATCCCAGGTGGCTTCTACATCACGACTGACATTGACGACAGATGGACACCCCCCTCCCGTGTCCAGCAAAGACAAAAGATCACGGCAAACTGCCTGTTGCCGGGCAGCATGGTGTAATGGTTGTATGTGTTTGTGGTAGAATTCCTGTATCCGGGCATTCTGAAATTCGATGAATACCTCATCGATTGCTTCCACTACAGGATCATCCCGCCAGATTGGAGCCAGATCCGCTATATCGACCTCTCCATTTTTAATCCACAACTTAGATAATTCTTTTAACAACATTACTTCTTGGGATACAGCAGGTTTTTTCTCTGACCTTACGAGAAGCATCCATATTGTGCCGGCAAAGAACAAAATTCCAAGGCCAAGGATGGTATTGATCTCTGCAGCAGTCACCTGCCCCCTCTCTCTTCTTCGCCTGACGAGTCATCTTGATAATCATCCCATTGTGGTCTGATTTCGGGGAAGATCACCTTGAGGTTAGCCGTGGGAACATCCGCGGTGATTCCCCGATAAATTCCTGAATAGGTAGTCATGAAGAACTGACGGGGAGCCAGGTTCAATACTTCGGTGTGTTTAACCCGTACATCCTCGGTCTCTCTGATAGCCAGCCCACCACCCACAGAGATAACCGGACTGAAGACTCGTTTTTCTCCAAGATGATCTGAGATATAGGTGGCGGTCTTGGCATCCGGCACCCGCATGAACAATTTGGTATTGCAGTTGTCGAGGATAGTATTGGCTCGATCTTGGCCAATCTCGGCATAAAGTTGGCTCACTGACTGGCAATAGCCGTGGATATAGACACCTGCACCGCCGGCCTTGGCAAAGAGCTCCTCAATCCCTTCATAGAGAACAGATTGGGCCTCGTCGATATGCAGGGCAAGGGCAGGTGAAATCTGTTTATCACTGGAGAACCTGCGACCAACAAACGCCTGGATGTTAGAGGTAATGACCTTCCCAGCGGTATAAGCCGCCCGTTTGGTGAGCAACGAGCCAAGCTGGACAATCATGATAACGCCTTTGTCTTGCTCAAGGCGGCTGATGAAGCGGTTTTCTTTGGCCTGGCCAAGAATCTGTCCGACATTGCCACTGGTTAATTCCGTCAGTGCCACACGTAGCGACGAGGCCACCTTGGAATGGTAGTCGGCTGTCGAAGCGATAATCCTTCGTAAATCCATTACAAGCTGCCTGGCCCGTGGGGTGTTAATACCTTCGATTTTTTCTTTCAGCTTCTCAAGATCTGCATGACTGATATTGTTTTTGACATCGTTGAGATTGAAATCCGGCATTCTATTATTTGCTTCGGCCAGCAAGATAAGGGCCTGTACCACCACCAGGCTGATTTCGTAGGCAACAGAGAAGAAATAAGGCTCCCTGCCTACCGCAACACCGGCGGTAATATGGGCCACTATTTCCTCGATCATATAGTAATGAGAGAGGGGGTTAAAAACTGCACTGTATTGGGGAAAGACAGGAGTAAGCAGTATTAAATCCCCTTGCCTGCCGGTGTCGTAAGCCACCTGTACTATTTTGGAGAAAAGTTCGTTGTCACCCTTGGGGTCGATGACTACCACTGAATACCCCTTGCGAATGTCCTGCTCGATGATTCCTTCCATAGTGCGGGTCTTCCCCACCCTGGTTGTCCCGAAGCACCAGAAATGCCCTCTGCGGTCATTATCAGGGAAGCCAAGCGGTATCATCTTGTCTGGATGGTCCAGATGAAAGCCATCGCCTATTTGGGTATACGGCTCTTTGGGCTGTTTTCTCCAGATCAAGATTTTTTACCCACTGCGATCTTTCCTACCGTAACCTGAATATGCTCATGCAATTCCCTGGATGCAGTCAAGATTACCTGTTTTGGTAAAAACCCGCCGGCTTCAACAAAACTCTTATGGCCGACATACCGTTTGGCGCAATAGAGAGTTATCTCTGTGGCAGTGCCAAGCTGCTCTCTTAGTAAAGCAGTCACCAGATTCTTTGAAACACGATCAACCACCACCTTGACCCTTGTGATCCCGCGCAATTTTACAGAGTCAACCCGTCGCAGATGAAATGCTCGTCTTTGGCCAACGGCCAACGTATTCCGTTCATGCATGCCAACACGATTCGATGGACACTCAGCTATGATCGCCAGGCCTTTTTCAATCTCGATCTCCACCAGGAAACCATCATTGTTTTTACGGATAATATCCCCCCATCGCAGCTCATGTTCCAATTGTTTATAACGAGTCACTTCATGCAGGCAGGCAATCTTGGTAAAATTCTGGTCAAGTGCCCTCCGGATAGTGTTCCAGCCCCGCATGGAGAGCAAATCAAGCTGATTTTGCAAGGGAATACCGGACTGCTTGGCATAGTGCAGTGCCTGCAGGTAGTCGTCAGCAAACAGGACAACCGTACCTGTCCCATACCAGCGAGACAACATAGTCGAAAAGGTCTTCTCGATCTCGGCCACAACCTGACCTCGGCTGAGGCCATATTTATCGACGAAGGAATTGATGATTTCGTTGTATTGGGTCTGCATATTTGCCGGATGTTATTTTTCCCTCCTATTATCTCTTTCCGGCCATGTATGCTTTTTTGAGGATTTTTTTCTTTTTTTAAAGAAAAAAAGTGAAATTTTTCTCCATAATTCAACATGAAAAATAATTTTCTTGATTTCTTTCAAGAAAGGATATTTATTTGGACTATAATTCCACTTAATTTAATTAAGTAATCCCTTCCGGGAAAATAACTGAGGCTTCATGGTATATTTTTCGTAATATATTTCGATGAATGACCCAGTGATTTTTGTACCTGCCATATGATCTCTGCAAGAAAAGTTTAATCACATTTGTGAACCTCTTTTTTGCATGATTTTGGATATGGCCTCCCCTGACAAGACGACAATATTATTATTTTTATTCTGATTTCATTGTCCTCTTCGTCAACTTTTCCAACCCCCTTTTTTTCATCGACAAGACAAATCCGTCCGGACAAATCCCATACAGGAAAAGTTTAATCGCATTTGCGAACCTCTTTTTTGTGGATAAATCCGTTTGATTTCTTTTGTCGTTGATTCCCCATAGCACATTGCAATAGAGCAACACCCAACCCCATCAACGGGAGAAAAACAACTCTCCCTCCAGGGGCATAGTTGTCTTCTCCCACAATCCACAGGATTAAAGGAGAACAACCATGTCAACACTCATAGAAAAGATTAACAAAATAAACGAATTGATCAGAAGTTTTGGCCGTAATGCCGTGCAGGAAATTAAAATGAAAGACAAGGACGGCAAGGTGATTGGTCAAATTCGCTATGGCTATAAACCGCAATATGTATTTGACGCAGTTAATCAAATCATAGGACCGGAAAACTGGCGTTATGAACTGACTAAGGAAGAGATTTTTGATAATCAGGTTGTCGCAGAGGTGAAGTTATTTTTGAAAACCGATACCGATGAATGGCTTTGCAAAGGATCACACAAAGGACAGATGAATATAGTGAAAGGCAATGTTGGCGATGCTCAGAAAGGGGCAATTACCGATGCACTTCAGAAATGTCTCTCCCTTTGCTCTATCGGACAAGATTCATATCGTGGCTTACTTGAGACTGTTTACAATTCACGCAGCCCACAAGCGCAACCCAGACAATCTTTACCGAAAAGCGCCCCGCAACCTCAACCAATTCTTCCACCAAAAACTGAAGTAACGCAACCGACATTACCACCAACTGCAGAGTCTCAACCAGCTCCTCCACCAGAACCTACCAATTCTGCTTCCCTGCCCAAGATTGACGGTATCACATACGAACATCATGACAGTATTATTGTCGCAATGGGCAAAGTCTTTGATAAGAAGGAGCTATTAAAAGCGGTAGGATTCAAATGGAATAAAGATCAGAAAAACTGGTACAAGGACCTGACGACCCATTAAATTGACTCTAACATAACCTGTTTACAGCATTTTCACCCACCCAACGAGGGAGCAACACTCTTCCCTCAAGGGAAATCCGTGTGTTCTCCCTCAAAGTTTTCACTTTTAAGGAGAAACATCATGGATATCAAAAACACACTGCTCACTGGGTTACAAAAGTTTGCAAAACAACACACCCTGACTACCCTGGGAGATCGAAGCAGCTACCTTGGCGCATCTGATATTGGATACTGCCCACGAAAGGTAATTCTTGATCGCTTACATCCCGCCGAACATGACCTGGCCACATTGCTCCGTTTCCAAAGAGGACACATGGCCGAGGATATTGTCGCAAACGCAATGACCGCCGCAGGCTTTAATAATTTCGACCGACAGGTTGAGGCTATTGCCAGCGGTAATACTCCTATCAGGTGCCACATTGATTTTGTTTTCAATGCACCGAAACTGAAAGCCGTACTCGAAGTCAAATCGGTTAGCGCCATTCCTGACGGGCCGTATAGCTCCTGGGAATCCCAACTGTACATGCAGATGGGAGCGTTAAAAGAACAATTTCCCGATTACAGGATCAAAGGTGCAGTTCTGGCCATTGATTTAGGAAGCGGTGATATTGGATTTTTCAACGGTTATGCGCCAGATGAGATTTTGTACAAAGGATTGAAAGACCGGGCGACGTCCATCTGGACAGATTATCAGTTCATGATACTCGGCCACCCTAAAAATCCACCAACCGACCCCAGCCCGCTTTGCGGATATTGTAATAATTTGACCACCTGTCCCAGGTTTGCAGCCAAAGAGGTTCCTGATCTGGAAGACTGTGTCACCGAATTACGATCTTTGCTGGAACAGGGCAAGGTATTGGACAAACAGATTGAACCCATGAAGGCCAATTTACTTTCAATAGTGAATCAGGCCGGACATTCAATCAAAGTAAACAACACCATCCTTTCTAAAGCAGTTCGGACGCGACAACATACTGATACCGGACGCTTAACAGCATTTTTGGCGGAGATGGGGCATACGATGCAAGAATTTCAAGAATCAAGCTCGTATTCATACCTGGATATTAAAACCGCCAAGACGACAATCCCAAAAATCCAAAAAGCGGCATAAACCAACAACCCATCAAGGAGAACAACATCATGAACAAAGCAATGGTAATCGGCAACTTAGGCAATGACCCAGAAATTCGTTACACTCAGAAAGGTACTGCTGTGGCAACTTTTTCTATCGCTACTACTGAAAGGTGGAAGGATGCAGACGGAGTACAACAGGAGCATACCGAGTGGCACAAAATTGTAGCCTGGAAGGGACTAGCCGAAATTTGCGGAGATCACCTCAAGAAAGGTTCGAAAGTCTATATTGAGGGCAAGATGCAAACCAGAAAGTGGGAAGAGAACGGTAATATTCGTTACACCACTGAGATTATTGCCAAGAGCATGGAAATGCTTGGTGGTAAAAACTTTGATAAGGAACCTGCCTCGTCTTCAGCTGCTCATGGTAATAATGGGAATAACCCACCATTGCCGGGCGAGGAAGTTCCGTTTTAATCTTATGTAAAAACCAGTTCACCCACCAGGGGCAAAACATCCCCTGCCGGGAGTGTCTTGCCCTTTTTATTTTCAACCAAAAGGAGACAAGACATGGCACGACTCGCATCGCAAGCAAAAGCAGGTTTCTTTCCTACACCGGAGAGTGTCGTTTCCCTGCTTAAAACAAAAATTTCTTTCGAGAAAGACGCAAGAGCATTAGACCCTTGCTGCGGGTACGGAAACACTCTGTCCCGACTGGCAAGCCAGGGCACCATAACCTATGGCGTTGAGCTTGACCACCAGCGAGCCACGAAAGCTAAATCACAGCTTTTCAAGGCAGTATGGGGTGATGCACTTACCGAGGCAAGAGTATCCACTCAATCCTTCGGCTTGCTCTATCTCAACCCTCCCTACGATACCGCAATCAATTCAGACGACAACTCGGACAGAAGACTGGAACATCAGTTTTTGCGTGCCTATATCCGGACATTGCAGATTGGTGGCATTCTCGTTCTGGTCATCCCCTATTATGTCTTGAAAGCATGTGCCAAGACACTGGCCCGTAATTTCAAGGTACAGGTGACAGGATTTCCTGACGAAGAATTTCCCATGTTTAAGCAGTGTGTTGTCTTTGGAGAAAGAAGATTCATATCAGAGGAAAAAGCCAAAGCAACTCAGGAACACCTGGAAGAATTGGCCGGCATGCCACCTGCGGAGTTTCAAAGCGAAGTATGGCCACTGGAAACTATGGCCCCAATCGTTATTCCCACGGCAGACAGACCAGTAAATTTCCGTATGGATCGCCTTGACCCACTGGAAGCAATTCCAGTCATTAACAAGGCAGGGATCCTTCAAGATGTTTTGCAAGAACTTATCCCTACTAAAAACAATAATATCCGTCCATTGACTTCGCTTGAAAACGGCCACCTGGCCCTTATGCTGGCAGGAGGATACATGAACGGAGCCATAGAGAAAGATGGCCGGCAGTTGGTTATTAAAGGTGTTATCAAAAAAATCGAGAAGATTGTCCAGGTTCATGAAAACGAGACTGGCGGCGGTTCGATCACCACCAAAGACCAGTACATCCCGACCGTCAAAGTCATTGACATGCAAACTGCTGAATTGATTACCGTGCAGTAACCCTCATCCAACTCTGAAAAATCACATGACAACACCATACCTCATCATAAATTGTGTTGGATTCGTCTGTTATTGTAACGCCCTGATTGCAAGAAGGTTAGACCGAGAATACCAAGGCTGTTTATTGAGCCTTATCGGTTCGCCTTCGCATGTAAAGGTCATGTCTGCGCTCATTTATAGCGGCGACGCTGTTTGCAGAGTGTCTGACAATAATGACGAGTCAGCTGACCTTCGTTTTTCCGGC
>CAZVTL010000193.1:0-7737 GCA_964630075.1 uncultured Tangfeifania sp. | reverse complement strand
ATCGGACAGGATGATGCAGAAGAGGCCATGGATGCCGCTGCATGCATTGGTTGCGGTGCCTGTGTGGCAACCTGCAAAAACTCCTCTGCCATGTTGTTTGTTGCCGCCAAGGTATCACAATTCGCCAAGTTGCCACAAGGAAAAATTGAAGCAAAGAAACGCGCAAAAGCCATGGTTGCCAAAATGGATGAACTTGGCTTTGGTGGATGTACCAACACCGGAGGTTGTGAACTGGCCTGCCCAAAAAGCATCTCCATCGCGCACATTGCAAGACTTAACCGTGAATATCTGTCAGCGAAACTGGCTGATTGACGTAATAAACAGGGATTTAATGATTTGAGAAGTATTCAGGATCCCAATTATTCCGCCTTTTTCGACAAATAATAGCTGCAAATAGCTGAATATCAACAGTCGCTACCCCCGGGTGGCGACTGTTGTTATTAACAGAAGATAGTTAATAACTCACTTTTATTGACCCGACGATTTCTGAATTTTTTTTTTGAGAATCTTTACCTTCGCCTCGATACGTGGAGATGCTTCCATTAAACCGAAACGATGCCCTATAGAAGACTACCTAATACAGACCAGGCAAGACTAAGAGCCATCAATACAGCAATTTTGATGGGTCAAAAGAAGCCGGTTGAGGATCTCGCTTTTTCTGCCGGAACGCTCAATCGGTTGCGCAACTTTTTCCCTGGATTTGAGACAAACCTTATCCATCATAAGCTGGCAAGGTCGCAGCAAGACAAGAACAGCCGTGCCTACCTCGAAACAGCTAAAAAAGCAAGAATCTACCTTTCCCACTTCATTCAAATCCTCAATTTTTCGATCCAAAGGGGAGACATGAAGGCCGAGGTTCGTAACTATTACGGGATGGTCGGAGATAAGAAATCTCCCTCCCTGATTCTGGAATCAGAACTGTTGGAGTGGGGCAAAAAAATGATTGAAGGAGAACACCAAAGGGTACTTCATGGAGGAAATCCGCTGTACAATCCCTCCATCGCAGTGGTGAAAGTTAAATTTGACCAGTTTGTGGATGCCTATCACTTTCAGAAGACACTTCAGAGTAACACCGCCCGCTGGACCCAAAAGGTCTCAGGCATGCGAGCCGAGGCCGATGAAATTATCCTCGATATCTGGAATGAAGTGGAAGAGTATTTTTCCTCCTACCCCGAAGAGATCAAGAGAGAACGTGCCACTGAATATGGTGTGGTCTATGTCTTCCGACCCATGGAAAAACAGCGAAATGAAGTTGGCATCAAAAGCCGGTTGAATTATTAATGGTTTCAGAAGCCGGGCATCATCAGCAAGAGACAAATATAAAAATAGAAGAGTCGCCAGTCCGGGCGACTCTTTTTTGTGAACAGACTCTTCCAGTGGGTCTGCAAACGGTTATTCTGTAGCTATTTTTCATTCGATGGCTCATGGTTCGCCTCCGCCAGCAATCCAAGCATAATCAAAACCTGGGCTGCGATGTAGGTCGACATGACCCAATATCCCGACCAGGGAATCTTCACCACAATCGGTAAAAGCAGGTGAAGCAACAAATTTAATTTCTTCATGACGCAATAATATCCCCGTAAGCAGATCTCTAATGGTATTCAAATTATAGTTGCGGTCCATCCCTCCTTTGGCTCAACAAACAACAACCATTGCAAAAATTAAGTAGTTTTGGCTGCATAAATAGAGGAAAAGTGCCGATGATGAAATTGAAGGATTTACTGCCCAAAGAGAAGAACATCTTGCTGATGTTGATTTGGAGATTGTCAATGGTCTACCTGCTCTTCTCTGTCCAGCGCATCCTTTTCTATCTCTTCAACAAGAGCTACTTTCCTGAGATGCCCTTCAACCATTTGGTGGAACTGCTAATCTCCGGACTAAAATTTGACCTCACTGCCCTGCTCTACGTCAATAGCCTCTACATTTTGCTGATGCTAATTCCTTCCCGGATTAAATACCGGTCAGACTACCAAAAATCGCTTAAAATACTCTTCCTCGGAACCAATGCCCTCGCACTGGTAGCCAATCTGGTGGACATCGTCTATTTCAGGTACATCCTCCGACGAACTGATTTCAGCATCTTCTCTGAGTTCAAGAATGAGTCCAATTTGTGGAAGATTGTATTGATAGGGTTTGCCCAATATTGGTATCTGGTGCTCATCTTTGTTGGGATGCTGTTCTTCCTTGTATGGATCTATTCAGACCACAGGGAGGGCTCACCAAAACGGTCAAAAGTGTTGTTCTTTGCCATGTCAACCGGAACACTTGTACTGTTTGCCGGACTTGCAGTGGCCGGCATGAGGGGAGGCTTTACAGGTACCACCCGCCCCATCACCATCAGCAATGCCATCGAAAAGGTACACAAACCGATTGAATCGGCCATTGTTCTGAATACTCCGTTTTCAATCATCCGGACCATCAGTGCCAAAACCTTCGAAATAGTGGAATTTTTTGACGAAAAGGAGGCCGAAAGCATCTATACCCCTATCCATCAAGGATATCCTGCCGGAGGATTCAAACCGATGAACATCGTAGTCCTCATCCTGGAAAGCTTCACCAAAGAGACCATTGGAGCACTGAACAAGGATTTGGAAGGAGGTCATTACAAGGGATATACGCCATTTCTTGATTCGCTGATCCAGGTAAGCTATACCTGGCAATACTCCTTTGCCAACGGTGTCAAATCCATTGATGCCATTCCTTCGGTGGTTGCAGGTGTACCTTCGCTGGTCCAGCCATTTGTTTTGTCACGCTATTCGCTCAACGAGATGGAGGGCCTTGCTGCAACACTGAAGAAGAAAGGTTACGATGCCGGCTTCTTTCATGGGGCACCCAATGGATCCATGGGGTTCGACGCCATCACCAATATGCTCTCCATTCCCAAATATTTCGGACAGAATGAGTATGGACGGAAAGAGGATTCAGATGGTTTCTGGGGTATACCGGATGAGCTGTTTCTGAAATACTGCGCCAATAACTTTGATCAGTTGAAGGAGCCCTTCCTGGCATCCGTATTTACCCTCTCCTCCCATCATCCCTATGTGCTGCCAAAAAAATATGAGCATACCTTCAAGGGGGGGCCAAATCCACTTTACAAGTGCATCGAATACAGCGACTACTCCTTGCGGGAATTCTTCCGGGTGGCCTCCGGGAAACCCTGGTACAAAAATACATTGTTTGTATTGACAGCAGACCACTCGCTTCCCTCCAGCGACCACAAGGAGTACATCAGCACCACCGGACTGTTTTCGATCCCTGTGATCTTCCACCATCCCAACAGCGAGCTGATCGGAATGGATCCGACCCTGATGCAACAGATCGATATTTTTCCCACTGTGCTGGGATACCTGAAATACGATGCTCCCTATTTTGCCTTTGGCAACGACCGGTTTCATCCTGACAATCAGCCCTTCGTCGTGAACTACGTCAACGGCTACTACCAGTTTATGGAGGGAGACTACCTGTTGCAGTCGGATGGGAAAACCCTTTTGGCAGCCTACCGTTTCAAGGAAGATCCCATGTACGAAAAAAATCTTGCAGAATCAGGTGACCCACTTGTGAAAGGCCATTTCAATCGGTTCAAGGCTTTCCTGCAACAATACAACAACCGGATGGTGGAGAATCGGCTGACCATCAAAAAATGAGCTGCATTTGCTCTCCATGCGATAGAACTCCCTTGCACATTCAACCCAGGTTATCAGAAGGTATGCTTGGCCCCTGCCGTGAGGTGCAACGGTTTAATTTTTTTGATTTCCAGGCCTTTTAGGGCAAAACTCTTCAAATCCAGATCCCCGCTGAGCACCTCAATTGTAGAACCTTGCGGAGTGACTTGGCACAAACCCCAGGCAGAACCGTTGCTCCAGAAGTACCTGCCAGGTTTGGAGGTGAAAGTCATGCTTTGGCTGACACCCGAATATTGAAACTCCGAAAGAGCAATTACTGCTGCCCAGCTAGCCATGGCCCTAGCATAGTGATGACCGCATTCGGGCTCGTCAAACGGGTTGCGCTTCAACCCATCAAACCTGTCGCGGATGCTCTTGATGCATTTCAATCCATTTTCGGTTTGATTTTCATAAATCATGCCAACCGCCGCGGTGTACTCGAAACCGGTCATGGCTTCCGAAAAATAGGGAAACGGCACCTTCAGTCGTCCATTTGGCCAGCTGGCCATGATCAGTCCGCTTTCGTTCCCCATGACATACGACCGCATGTTGTTGAACAGAGGGGAGAAATCCGCTACATAGTTGTATTTCATGATTGTCTGCAGTGTAGTCTGAATATTTTGCCGGTCTGCAAGGTAACCCAAACCACAAATATGGGCCATGTATTGCCCCACCAGCTGATCTACCAGACAACCTTGTCCCAGCTGGAAATCGGGATTGGAGATATCCCGGGTACCCATTCCGGCCATCAGCCCTTTGGCCACCGCTGCCTTCGAAGCCGGTGTTACGATCTTCTGGATGTAATACTCCCCGTTGAAAAGATGCTGATCCGTCCATTTGCTGCCATTTACGAACAATTCAGCACATCGCTTCTCAAAAGCCTTGTCCTTCATATATTTTGCCATCTCCTGCCCTGCCCGCAGTGCCCCCAGGTACCAAAACTCCATCTGGGGATTTGGGCCGAAATATTCCACATCCATGGTGTTGTGCTGGCAACCCTCCATCACCCCATCCTGGTCTCCATCCCAACCACCTTTGATCCAGGCAAAGGAGAGGGCCTTTTTTACATTGCTCCAGTTGCTTGCCAGGAACGCATTGTCGCCTGACAGTTTCCACTCCCTGTATATTTTCAGAATGCACCCCATCTGTCCATCTGCGGCGGCAACCTTTGACGAACTGGCTTTCGAAAGGGGCAAACCGGCCCTGAAACTCATCAAACCCGTCGAATCAAGCGCATAGTTGAACTCCACATCGCGCATCGTGCGGGCAAGGTCACCAAAAAGAAAGGGTGTGGCCACCTCGTAGTTCCAAACGTGGGTACAGGAGCCCTGGCACGATCCAAACTCATCCATCACCCCTTCCCACCCCATCATGTGGCCACTTTTGATCCTGAAAACCGTCTGTGACCGCAGGGTACTCAAGTTGAAAAGTGCTGCTTCCTTTACCACCTCAGGCAATGTAGAGGAAAGGAAAGCATTCAAAAACAGCCTGGTTTTGTGCTCCAGTGCAGGTATTTCAGGTATAATCTTTTGTGCAGCATCCCAGGCATCCTGGTATTTTTCGCTGTAATAATTTCCGACAGGTTCCTTCGACCAGCCATACCTGTTGGGAAAATTCCAGGTAAGGAAAAACCTGAAAGACTGCTTTCCACCCGGCGCAATAGTCTTCTTCACTGCCAGCGAGGCCATTGGATTGTTGTCTGCCACCACTGCTTTATCGGACAATATACCATCTGCACTGAAATCGTCCCAGAAATCGAGGGTGGAGCGCTCCCACTGGTTGGGTACAGAAGACCGGCGGTAGCTGATCCCTGCCACTTCCGCAGTCGTCAGGGCGATCGACCCAAAGGCCGCATCTGTGCTGGCAATACTGTCAGAATTCATAAAGATGCCGCGAATCCCGCGCTCCTCTTTAAAAACATTCCGGTTATTCTTTGCGCCAAAGGGGATGAAATCACCCTTCCAGTCGCGCCGCATCTTGCTGCCATCCTGTCCGACAAAGTTTCGCATGGTGCCACAAACGGAGACTTCAAGTGGTCGGTCTGTCAGGTTGGTGACTTCATAGGTAAGTACTGCCACCGGTAATCCGCTGGCATCGGCATCTCCCGGAACAAAGGGGTTGAACCCAGTAACATCAACCTTTACCGGCATACTATTGTCAGAAAGGTGGACAATGCCAACAGGATAGGCTGCATCAAAACTGGCATTGGCAAACCGTGGGTAGCCGTGCTGGTTGATGGGACGTCCTTCATAATGAATGTATTCTGTCGGATGCAAGGGCCCGATAAGCGCTCGGGTAACTGACTTCCCCTCCTTTGGCTGAACGAAGATGGAGAAAAACGGAGCATTGTTGCCCGTGGTTACGGTGCTGTATCCGATGGCTGGCTTGTTCATAATTTGCCAGTCACGCAACTCCCCCCTGCCACCCAGCGATACGGTACCCGTACCAATCCCTCCGATCGGAAGGGCAATGTTTAAGAGGTGTTCCTGGTCATAGTGCTTTAAGACAGGCCAGTTTGATGCCAATTGCTGAGCGGTCAGAGCGTTTGCCAGGATACAGGCAAATGCGGTCAACAGAACTTTTCTCATAAGGTAAAAATATTTACAATGAATAACCAATGAAATGCTTCCTGCCATTTTCATCTATCTCCAGCTGCAACTGCGATCCTCCGATTTCGGCTTTTCCCACTACCGTGACGTTGATCTTTGGAGTCTGCTGTTCATAAGGAACCAGCAGGGTGACAAAACGGACATTTTCTTGGCCAGCCTGCTTATGGATCCTGTAGCAGAAAGCAGGCCGGGGCTCTTTTTTGGTATAGAGAAACGAAACCTGCCCTTGCTCCTCCTCCATTTCCAGCCCCTTTTGAGGAGTGGTTTCTACCATCACATTGTATCCATCAGAAAAATCAGAGGTAACCCTCCCTGACTTTGGATTGAAAATGGCTTTCCCTGGAGCAAGCTGAAAATGAAGTGCTACATCCCCGACCGCAGTTCCAAATGCCTCGTCTACCAGGACAAAATAGCGTTTGTCGATGAAAAATACCGACCGACGGTGTGTCAGGTTGTCGTAGCTCTTGTTTTCAACGACCAGCAGATCATTCTTGATACCCGGCTTCCATAGGAGTTGTTTTGGTGCATATTTTGAATTTCCTCCATTTAAGGTCAGTGTCTGATGGATTTTGGTCTGCCGGAACCAATTGCGATTGACAGGATCCCCGCTGTAGATGTAGCTGCCTGCATCAGGCATCAGGTTTCTACCCCCTGCAGAGAGTTCAAAAGTTCCGTTGTCTGGCTGGCAATGGCCTCCACCATCCGGTCCACACTTCAAAACCATGCAGATGGCATCCTGATCCCACGAGCTGCGCATCGAATACAAACCACTGTAAGGCAATGCGTAGGCAGTAGAATCAGGCCTTCTCCCCTCTTTCCCCCCGGTGGCAAGGAAGCGAAAATCCTCCCTTGTGAACCGCTCTGCCCACACCTGAAATTTTTTCCGGTGCTGGCCGGGTCTTCCGGCCCATGCATCCCCAAACTGGGCATTTGTCCCATCCGGATGACACAGCTTCATCGGAACTTCAATCATCTTCTGGATTTTGGTCACGTAAGAAGCGGTGAAGAAATCTGTTTTCCCATTCATAAAGGCAAGGTCATAGGTCCGGATAAACCAATCAATGCATCCAAGGTGGTATCCCATGGCCAATTCCCGCTGCTGTCCGTCGGGATAAACCTGGATATCAATTTCATTGTTCAAACGGCGAACTGCCTCTTTCAGCCACTTATCGGAATTCTTCATTTCGGGAAAGATGAGCGCAATGAAAGCCATCCCCTCAGCCTCCATCAATCCCCAGTTGCTTTTTGAACTATATTTGGTCATCAGAAATTCTGCGTGATCATGGAAACTGTTGAGAAATGCCACCAAGACTTCCGGGGTAAAATGGGGATAATCCAGAAAATATTGGAACAGTGCTGTCCACCGGTTCCCCCGGATTCCGGTTTCTATCGATCGCCAGGCATAGCCGTGTTCCTTGTCATTGGGATTTTTGATGGTCCAGTCAACCAGCTGGGCACACCACTCT
>CAZVTL010000192.1:0-7748 GCA_964630075.1 uncultured Tangfeifania sp. | reverse complement strand
ATGAATTCATTGGCATAGTGGCGGCTGAAATTGGTGGCCCTGAGCAGGGTGTCTATTGATTGGGCACTCATCTCGTGGGTGATCAGACCCAGCTGATCGGGACGGGCTGCATAAGGAAAATAGCTTCTGTTGGAGAGATCCTGCGGAACGGGAGTCAACCGATCTTCAACAATTGATTCGATTAGCCTGGCAAAGCTGGTCAAAGCGGCTTCAAAACATCGTGTATTCAGCGTGAGGGCCGTATCACCTGGCAAAACAGGGACTGACTGACTGGCGACTACATCCCCTGCATCAATTTGGTCGACCACCTCGTGCCAGGAGATTCCATGCGCTGTTTCATGGTTGAGAATTGCCCAGTTGGTTGCATACATACCTGCATATCTTGGCAGGGGAGCATCATGGTAATTGATGGCCATTGTTCTGGCCAGCGATGTAAATTGTTTTTTGAGGATCAGACTGTTGTTGATACTAAAAATATAATCAACAATTGGGAAGTGTGATAAATCCTTCAGGTTTTCATATTTGGGAAATGGCTGTGACTTATTCTCAAATAGCAACCATTCATCACTGGAAACCAATGCCATGATTTCTATGCCATGCTCTTTCAATATGCCCATGCATTTCATGGGGAGGTTGCCTTCACCGACAACGACGCAAGTGATTTTTTTGGGGTTCGTCATAGGTTTTTACGTTAGGTTCTTTTGCTTTTTTGTTACCATTTCAAAAATTTGCCGGAGTAGGTTTGGCGGTCCGAACGGATGGTATACAAATAAATTCCTCTTCCCATTTCGGATGTATTGGCCTCTATGACAGCACCATCGGCAGATGTTTCAAAATGCTGGCGACGCAGGATAAACTCTCCTTTGATGTTGTATAGCTTAAGATCAACTTCGGAGTAGGAACCCACAGGCAATTTAAACATCAACAGGTTTGCCGAAGGGTTTTGCAGCAGTATGACTGCAGGATCTATCTCATTTTGAAGAGTATTCACCGATGTCGCAGACTGGTACTCAAATGCGCCGATGTCGGCTTTTAAACCGGAAGGACGCAACAAATGGCTGTAATCAAATGCGACCGCTGTTTTGGGATGGTAATCAACAGCATCAATCAGGGGCGATCCCTTGACCAGTTTAAAATCCGCCGGCGAATTCATCTTTTGGGATTCAAAACCAGCAGAAGTGGCATCTCGCACCGTATAGTTGTTGGAAACCGTTGCCACAGATGCCTTTGACTGGAACATGATATAGGAGTCATTTCCCTTAAAGCTTGTATTGCCATGCTCGTAATAGTCAAAGCTTCCCGGATTGAGTATGATGTTCGAGGAGATGAAACTGCCCTTGCTTAGAATGCTGGAAAATCTGATGCCATCCGATTTGGGACGGATGATGTTGTTGTGCATCAGATAGAAGGTGGAGTCCTTCTCGACAGAGGTATCTGCGACATAGATCCCATATTTCATTTTCGCCGGATCGTTTGGGAAATAATTGAGGCCGGCATCGATGATGATGTTGTTGAAAATTCTTGTTCCACCCAACCCCAGACACTCAATCCCATCCCCGTTTCCCTGCGAAATGAAATTGTTGTAACAGTCGCTCCTTGTTCCCCCTCCGATGAGAATGCCTGACATTTGTGTATCTGCATTGGCCTGGCTGTCATACAGGATGGTATTGTCGAAAATCTGGCAATTTTTGGTAGCCGAACTCACCTGGATTCCATCCCAACCAGTGTATTTCAAAACGTTGTTGAAAATCCTGACACCATCCAGCAGACTGGGCATCACCAATGTATCCTTCCCATTGCACTGGATGGTTTGTCCGAAATATTTGGTGCTGCCAACATACATCCCTTCGTCACCGGTGTTGGCTATGTAATTGTCGTGGATAACGGTATTGAACTGGGTGAAAGCGCCTCTTGCAGTGGCAGGGGAGCAGTCGGGATCAGTTTTGGAATAAATCCCGCCAATGAAGGTGTTTTCGATTGAAATGTGGTCGATCTCAACATCTGAACTCAAATAGCCCATGCTCAACCCTGCACCCCGGGTAACCTTTTTTACCTTGAAGCCATAAAACTGTCCGGGTGAACCTGTCCCTGTAAATTTAATGTGCCGGCAATTTTGAATGGTAATGCCGTAATAATGATCCGTATCTATGGTAACTTCACCACCGCTGTTGATCATGACTATAGGTTTGGCAGCACTTCCCTGGAAGTTGCTGACATTGATGTATGTACGGTTTCCTGCTGAAAAATAGATGGTATCCCCCGGTTGGACCTGCTTGTACAAGGGATCGTTGGCATCCACAAAGAGTTTGTTGACACCGATGACATACCCCTTGTTTTGAGCAAATACCAATGAGCTATCAATCAATATGATAAATAGTAATAGCAACAATGGCGAATGCCGAAGACTACTTACGCTATTTTCCACGCTTTGCCCGCTCCCAGTTTACAGTTTGAGAACCTTTCAGGTAACGCTTGAATCCAAGAAAAACCGAGAGGTTCATGATGAAAAAATAGTAGGGTATAAAAAGAATCTTCAGTCTGATTGACCTGTTTTCCAGATACCAACCCAACAATGCCGAAAGGTAAAATAAAATTTGTAACCAAAACAAAATTGGATAGAATTCCGGTGTAAAAATTCCTGCTTCCCATGCCAGGACAAAACCAACGGGCAACATCAGCAGAAGGGAGAGTGGTGCGAGTGTCCAGCGCAATACCCGGTGTGAGATGTATTGAAATGAAAGGGTTCCATATTTGAAGAAATTCAGCAGGGAGCGTAACCTGACCACTGATTGTATGCCGCCTGCAGAGATCCTGATCTTGCGTTTGAGCTCCTCTTTCACATTGGCGGAAGCGGTCTCGATGGCATAGGCATCCGGATCGTACTGGATGGTATACCCTTTCTGGGCCACACGCAGTGAAATGATGAAATCATCCAACAGGGTATCCCTTTCAACCTCCTGGTAAAGTTCCGTACGAATGGAGAATAACTCTCCGGCTGCTCCAACTACAGAGTAAAGTTCAGCATCCCATTTCTTCAGTGCTGACTCATATTTCCAGTACAAACCCTCCCCGGCACCGGCTGCTGCATCCTTCTCCTTGCTGAAGATCCGTTTTTCACCTGAAACACACCCAACTTTCGGATCACTGAAGAGGTTGACGATCCGGCGGATGGACTCTTTTCCCAACAGCGTATTGGCATCACAGAATACGACAATGGGTGAGGTGACAAATTTCATCCCCCTGTTCATTGCGCCGATCTTTCCGCTTCGTTCCGGCAGATGGTGTACCTCCACATCGTCATATTTTTTAAGCTCATCCGGGGTACCATCATTCGATCCGTCTGTTACCCAGACGAAACGCAATTTCTCTTTCGGGTACTCCAACTCCCGCGAGTTTTTGATTTTTTCTGCCACAAAATCCCTCTCATTGTAGGCAGCAATGAAGAGCGTTACCTCCGGTTCATAGCCGGTTTGGTCTGGTCTTTTTTTAGACAAGCCGGTCAATCTCCTGAACTTGACAAGGAAAAAGAGCAGAATGCCGTATCCAATGTAGGCGTAGAATACGATAAACAGAAGTACCCAAAAGGTGATTTTCAATGTAGTCATATCAATATATTCTATTTTATTATACCAAATTCAGTTACAAGGTGGCAGCTCAACAGCAGTTCCCGCTCAGTACTTAAAAATTGCGCTACTCCTATTTCATAACCCATAACTCATAACTCATAACTCATAACTCTACCTTCACTCATCCCTTTCGTCCAGGCATTTTTGCAATGCCGCTGCAAAGAGTTTGTCGTTTGGCGGTGCAAAAATGGTGGAGTGTTCTCCCGGAATATGGAGGATAACAACCTCTTTCACAAATTCATCCCATCCGTAGCAAACTGGTTCCTTGATGTAAAATTTTTGATCCATGGCCCTGAAAAGTGTCAATTTCCCAGGATAGGGTGGCAAGATGTATTTTTCAAGCGCGATGTAGTTGGCCCTGTGTACCTTGTGTAAGTACTTGGGCAATTCACTCTGCTTACCTACAGAGACCCCTTCAGGCTTGATTTTGTAATCATCCTTGGTTATCTTTTGCATCATTGACTTCCATTTGGCGACAGCAAATTCAGACTTCTTTTCAATGGGCATTTTAAGGAATGTTCCGATAATCCAGGAAACCTGGTGGAACAAACGGTCAGCCCGCAGCACATAGCGTTTGAAAAATGGAATGTGCATGTCCGATGCATTCTCTGATACCGTATCAAATACACCCAGAAAACTCACCTTTTTTCCAGCAAGCAACAGTTGCCTGGCCATTTCATAGGCCAACTGCCCTCCCATGGAGAAGCCGGCCAAAGCGTAGGAGCCACTCTTGTCTACTTTCAGTATCTCCTCATTGTAGTAAGCTGCAATCTCCTCGATGGTATAGAGTGGTTCATCCACCCCATCCAGCCCTTTGGCCTGTAGTCCGAAGACCGGCTGATCCGGATCCAGGTGCGCCACAATCGTGGTGTAGAGAAGTAGGTTCAATCCTGCGCCATGCACCAGGTAGAGTGGCTTTTTGCTCCCTTTCGAACGGATGGGGACCAGTGAACCCCAACTTACAGCTTCGTCTTTCTTTTCGAGCAATTTCGCCATATCCTGGATGGTACTGTGATCGAACAGCACTGCAAGCGGCAGCCTTACGCCGATTTGTTTTTCAATTTTCACCATCAGGGTTACCGCCAGCATCGAGTGGCCGCCGATTTCGAAGAAATTTTCGTCGATGCCGACCCGCTTGATTTTGAGAACTTCGGCCCATATTTCGGCCAGTTTTGCTTCTGTTTCTGTTGTTGGCGCCACATAGGCCTTTTCTTCCTGTTGAGCCGTTTCCATGGGGGAGGGAAGTGCCTTTCGGTCAATCTTCCCATTGGGGGTCAAAGGAAACTGGTCAATGAATACATAGGCTACCGGAACCATGTAATCCGGGATTTTTGTCTTGAGGAACTGGCGGAGTTCAGCCAGATCGGTCTCCTGGTTCTCCTTTTTGATAAGGTAGGCTACCAGCCTCTTGTCGCCCGGCGTATCCTCCCGTACCAGCACCACATTGTCCCGGATGGTGGGAAAGAGGGTCAGGGCTGATTCTATCTCCCCAAGTTCGATCCTGAATCCGCGGATCTTTACCTGCGAATCCACCCGGTTGAGAAATTCGAGTTTCCCCTCTTCCGTCTGCTGCACCAGATCTCCGGTCCGGTACATGCGGGCTCCGGGTCGATTTGAAAACGGATCGGGAAGGAATTTATCCCTGGTCATCTCCGGTAGGTTGAAATAGCCTTTGGCCAGGCCATCCCCGCCAATGAACAGTTCTCCCGGATACCCGATCGGAACAGGTTGGAATTCGGTATTTAAAACATAGATGAAGGTGTTGTCGATGGGTTTTCCAAGGTTGATGTATCCGGTCCGGTCGTTTTCATCCACCGTGACCTTTTCAACGGTCGACCAGACCGTCGTTTCGGTGGGACCATACATGTTCCACAATTCGCCGCATTTGCCAACCAGGTCGTAGGCAAGTTCCTTGGGCATGGCCTCTCCGCCACACAGAATCTTTAGGTTTTTGGCACCCTTCCATTCGGCAGAGTTCAGCATACGGAAGGTTACCGGTGTGGCCTGCAGGATGGTTGCCTTGTTCTCCTCAATCTTCTGAATGAGGAGATCCGGGTTCATGGAGGTCTCCTGACTGGCCACAAATATTTTTGCACCCGAAATAATTGGAAGATACATCTCAAGTCCGGCAATGTCAAACGAGATGGTGGTAACAGCCAGCCAGACATCTTCCGGTATAATACCCGGTTGCTTGGCCATTGAGTTGATGAAGTTGACCAGGGCCCGGTGCTGGATCTGCACTCCCTTGGGCTTGCCTGTTGAACCGGAAGTATAGATCAGGTATGCCACCATATCCGGTGTAACCACATAATTGGTATTGGTTCCGGGTTCATCCTGGTAAGCAGCTGTCTCTTCGATGAAGATATTTTTGGCCGATGTTTCAGGCAAATTTTCCAGTAATTTACGCTCAGTGAGTAATACAACCGGATTTCCATCTTCCAGGATAAGCGCCAATCGGTCTTTGGGATAGATCGGATCCAGCGGGATATAGGTACACCCTGCTTTTTGTATGGCAAGCAAGGCCACCAGCAAATCGGTACTCCTTTCAATGCAGAGGGCCACGAGTGAACCTTCCACAGCACCTGACTTGTTCAGGTGGTGTGCGAGACGGTTGGCCTTTTCGTTGAGTTCTGCATAAGTCAACGCTTTTTGGTCATCGAACAGGGCGATGGCATCGGGTGTCCGTAGCACCTGTTCTTCGAACAATTGGAATATGCACTTCTCCTCCGGGAAATCCACAATGGTCTGGTTCCACTCACCGAGGATCAGCTGTTTTTCGGGCTCGGTAAGTATTGGAATGGTCTTGAGCTTTTGTGCAGGATTTGCCAAAAGGCTGTTGGTCAGCTGCATGAAGTGACCTGCCATCCGCTCCATCCGGCTCCTTTTAAAGAGGCTGGTATTGTACTCCAGCACACAGTTCAAGGTACGCTTTGATTCATAGATATGCAGGGAGAGGTCAAATTGTGCTACATGCCGGCGCTTGTCTACCATCTCCATGGTCGTTCCGTCGAGTGAGATCACCTCATCAAACATGTTGAGGTAGTTGAACATCACCTGGAAGAGCGGCGAGATATTGGTGGTTCTGGCTACTTTTAACTCTTCGACAATCAGATCGATGGGCAAATTCTGGTGTTCGAAGGCAAGAAAGAATTTCTGCTTGCTCTGCTCGAACAACTCCAAAAAGGTCATGTTGTCAAGGGGAGTTACCCGCAGGGGGAAGTTGTTGATCAACATGCCTACCAAAGATTCCTGCTCCTCATGAACTCTTCCCGATACCGGTATGCCTACCAGGAATTCCTCCTGTGAAGCGTATCTTGACAACAGGGTATTAAAGATGGACAAAAGTGTCACAAACATCGATCCATTGTTTTGCTGGCCAAATAGTTGCAACTGTTCAGTTTGTTGTTTGCCGATGGTGAACTGCACCTCATCACCCAGATAGGTCTGTTTCTTTGGACGATGAAAGTCCATTGGCAGCTGGAGCAGGTCGGGCGCTCCTTTCAGTTCATTTTTCCAGAAGTCCAACTCTTTCTGGCACTCTGCTCCTTTGAGCCAATTGTTGTGCCAAACTGAAAAATCTGCATAGGAAATGGGAGGAAGCGGCAAGTTTGGCTTTCTTTGCTGATGAAGGGCAGTATAGATTAGTCCCAGTTCATCCAGCATAATTTTGATTGACCAGCCATCCGTGATGGCGTGGTGCATGTTGAACAGCAACAACCAATCAATATCGTTGAATTTAAGCAGTTTACAGATGAACAATGGTCCGGTTTCGAGGTCGAATGGATGCAGTTCGTTCTCACTGGAGCGCTTTTCAGCCATCTGTTGCTGCGCTTCTCCGGAGAGATGTTCGAGGTTTTCAATCGCCAGGCGGAATTCAAGTGATTCAAATACCGTTTGGGTTGCCTCCCCATTGGCCGTTCGAATGACTGTTCGCAGGGTTGCATGCCTCCGAATCAACTCCTGTATGCTCTTTTCCAGAATCGCGACATCCAGCTTTCCAGTGATCCGGTAGTCAAAAGGCATGTTGTAGGCAAGGTTGCCCGGCTCAAAATTTTCGAGGAACCACAACCTTTTCTGGCCGGGTGAGGCGGGATAAGTGTTGGTATAGCCCTCCGCCGGAAG
>CAZVTL010000191.1:5710-7804 GCA_964630075.1 uncultured Tangfeifania sp. | reverse complement strand
ATGCCTCCGGCATCTATCATTTGCGATGTTCGTCCCAACAAACCCGGAGGGTTTGCATGTTTATAGAACGAGCCGTTGCATCGCGCAGGTGTGACCCCGGCTGGGGTCGCATATTCTCTACATCATTCCTTTTCTTAATCATCTTATGCTTCTGGCATCAATTCAATCATCAATCCATTCGAACAAATAATCGTTTTTAAATTCAATTTCAAAAGCATATAAGAACGCCATATATTCCTCTTTAAAACTCCTTTTGGTATGGTGCTCCTTTTGATGCTCGATATAACGAATCACCTCTGTCAATTGAGAATGGCTGTATGAAAATGCACCATAGCCTTCTTGCCATTGGAAATTGAAGTGCGTAAATTTTTTTTCTTCGATAAAAATATTTGAAGATTTCTTAATCTCTCGCACCAAATCCGATAAGCAGCAAGTAGGTTTCATCCCAATGAAAAAATGAATGTGATCTTGAGTACCATTGATTACAAGCATTTTTTGTCCTTTGTGTTGAACAATTCCAGTAATGTATTTGAATAGCTCCTCTTCCCACTTTTGATGAATAATTGCATTGCGGTTCTGGACAGCAAAGACTACTTGAATGTAAATTTGTGTATAAGTATTAGCCATATTGATGTTTTTTATATTTGAATTACAAACCCGAAGGGTTTGCATGTTTATAGAAATGCTACATGATTGCTAAGGTGCGACCCCGGCAGGGGTCGAATGGTTCTGTATAATGCTTATTCTATAAACATGTGATGCCTCCGGCATCTATCATTTGCGATGTTCATCTCAACAAAACTGGAGGGTTTGAATGTTTGTAGAATGAGCCGTTTCATCACGGAGATATAACAACCCAAACCCGCTAAACCCCCTATCAAAGGCTTAGCGGGGATGAATCTCAACCAAAATACAATCGATTTAAACCGCTGCTTTTATTGCTTCAGCCTTGGGTGCATGGCGGCGGGCCAAAAGATCGGAGTTGTATTTGCGGGCATTGTTCAGCAGTTCAAGGGATGAATTGAAGAGCGGAGTATGGATGGCCTTTGCCATGGTCAGGACATAGTTGCAAAATTCACCATATTTCTTGAACATCTCTTTTCTAATTCGCTTCAGATCATATGTTTCTGCCAGCGCAGAGGTGACCATGCGTCCACCAAACAGATTCTTAAACACCGCATTGGAATTGTTCATCCGCACAACATAACGTTCCATCTGGAGCAGTTTAATTTTGGGAAAATAGTTTGGATTTGCCAGTTCAACCAGCAGTTTGTCGATGGCAATTGTCTCCGCTTCGTAGTTTAGATTGGAAAGGTCTTTGAAACTGCCAAACAAAATACGCAAACTCCGGCTGGCCTCCACCTCTTCCAGACTATCGGACAAAGCATACAATTTCAGCGCCTTCCCAAAAGCATTGACGGCCCGGTCCCGGACCACATCTGCCAATTGGATCTTGACCGTTTCTTCACTCTTACGCACCAGTGCCAACGCCTGTTCATAGTGCTCTGCATAAATTCCAATTGACTGCAGGTAGGCATTGAATGGGACATCTGTCAGTAAATTTGGGTCAATGGTTTTAAGATCGTTCAGGTGGCGTTTCATCAACTGTCCACCTTCCATGTTGGTTAACATGGATGTTCGCAAAGGTTCAAGCATCTGTTCCATAATTCAATATTATAAGGGATTATTGATACAAGCCAAATTAGCAAAACAGATTGAAAAAAACAACTTTAACTCACTGAATATTAACCTCTCTGTATTGTTTTTTCAGTTAACATAAAGGGTAAAAAGCAAAAACTCCCTTTCCATCCCAAACCCGCCTAACTAAAATGCAACCACACAGGGGCTGCAGGGAATCAAGTGGAAATAATTACACATAATGTTGGGGAGAGCTGAATCTTGTTCAACCAATTTGCAGTCAGTTTTGGGGCAAATCGGAAAAATAACCGTCAATTTTGCCTCATGATTGGATGAACAAAATTAAAATATGACAATTTGCATCGGCAATTTGAATGAATATCAAATAAGGAGTCCCTCCTTGCCTCCAAACTGGTTAAAATAGATCCGGGGAGGATCATTTTATGCTGCAGATGA
>CAZVTL010000191.1:0-5700 GCA_964630075.1 uncultured Tangfeifania sp. | reverse complement strand
AAATGCCACCACTTTCCCCGTGGAATAGTCCACCAATGTTTTTAAAAGCTATTGGTTCGTTGGAATCAATATAATAGAGCCAATAAAAAACAACCACTGCAGTGCAATTGCACGGAGTGGTTGTTTTTGGCTCAGCCATCAAAAATGAATATCATGATTGACAACTCACTCCGGATCCTTAACACCTGCGGTGTAGGTTGGGATTACCTGCCGGTGATCCCTAAGGGGGGAGGCTAAACCAGTTAAAAGCCTGTGCAGTTGCACTCAACGTTTTTTTATTTTCCCCCGGACCCTTAACACCTGCGGTGTAGGGTCCGGGGGAAAATAAAAAAACCTCGCTACCGCGAGGCTTTTAACTGGTTGCGGAGAGAGAGGGATTCGAACCCTCGGTGCCCTTTAGAGGCACACACGCTTTCCAGGCGTGCCAATTAAACCACTCTTGCATCTCTCCATGGTTCCTTTTGCAAAGGAATGACAAAAGTAGAAGATTTTTCCATTCAAAAAAACTTAGGAGATAGCAAAAACCACTAAACTCAAAAAAGATCTCCTTAATTCGAGTTTATTAGCACATCACCCATCCAAAACTGCGACGCTTACCCCCTGAATCTCAAATAATTTTTTGACTTTTACTGGATCATTGAAAAATATCATCCCATGAAGAAAATTCGCACTTATTTGTTTTTGCTGTTTTCAGCTGCAGCAATATTCGGTTGCAGGCAACAACCTTATCAAACCCTCACCAAAACGGATTTGCAGGACTACAAATATGAAGAGACTACCAATGATCCTACAAAAACAAGAATCTACACTTTAAACAACGGGCTGAAAGTCTACCTCTCCATCAACAGGGACGAGCCGCGTGCCACAAGTATCATTGCCACCCATGCAGGATCTGTCAATGATCCCGCTGAGACCACCGGTCTGGCCCACTACCTGGAACACATGATGTTCAAGGGAACCGGTAAGTTCGGTACCAGCAACTGGCAGGCAGAAAAACCTCTGCTTGATAGTATCTCTTCGCTTTTTGAACAGCACAAGGCAACAACAGATCCACTCCACAAGAAAGCTATCTACAAAGAAATTGACAGAGTCTCCCAAAAAGCGGCCAGTTATGCCATTCCCAACGAATATGACAAGATTTCCTCCCTGATAGGAGCAAAGGAGACCAATGCTTTTACCAGTTATGAGTTAACCGCCTATATCAACGATATCCCGGTCAATGAGATGGAAAAATGGATTAAAATGGAATTTGAAAGGTTCAATGACCCGGTTTTACGCCTATTCCACACCGAATTGGAGACAGTCTACGAAGAGTTTAACATGTACCAGGACAAGGACCAGATGCGTGCCAACAACAAAATGATGAATGGTCTTTTTCCAAAAAACCCGATGGGACGTGACGTCATAGGTTACCCTGATCACCTGAAAAATCCATCCATGGTCAACATCATGAATTTCTACCATACCTGGTATGTGCCAAACAACATGGTGGTCATCATTAGTGGGGACATTGATTTTGAAAAAACCATCAAGTTGGTAGATGAAACATTTGGACGTTTCCCTTCCAAAGAGCTCCCAGTAATACAGACTATTGCAGAAGATCCAATTACACAACCGGTCGTTCGGGAGGTATCAGGACCAGATGTTGAAGAGCTGATGTTTGCCTTCAGGTTTGATGGTTATAGATCAAAAGACCGCCCATTTGTCACCATGATAGATTACATCCTAACCAACTCGACAGCGGGTTTGATCGATCTGGATCTCAACCAGCAGCAGAAGGTATTGAAGGCAGGCAGTGGCAGCTATTTTCTGAAAGATTATGGATTTCACCAGTTTACTGGTACACCGCGCAAGGGACAATCCCTCGAGGAGGTCAGGGATCTTCTACTGGCAGAAATTGAAAAGGTTAAAAAGGGGGAGTTTGATGATTGGTTGTTACAGGCAACAATAAACAACCTGAAGCTGGAAAAAATCCGCAGCAACGAGGGAAATGAAAGAGTATACGGGCTGCTTGAAAACTTTATCAATGGTGTATCCATCGCAGATGAATTAACCTATTTCGAGGATCTTTCCAAAATCACCAAGGAACAGATTATGGCTTTTGCCAATGAAAAATACAGGGACAATTACGTGATTGTTTTCAAGCGCAATGGGGAGGCCAAAGATGTGGTAAAGGTGGAAAAACCTGCCATTACACCACTTCAAATCAACCGAAATGTACAATCTGACTACGTTACTGAATTCGCCAAAGTTCCGGTGGTACCCATCGAACCCCTTTTTGTCGATTACGAGAAAGCCATACAGGTGACGCCCCTCGGCGACCGTGTTGAACTGGATTATATTCAGAACAGCTCCAATGAACTCTTTGACCTAAACTATCTTTCAGAGATTGGCAGCAACCACAATCCAAAATTGGCTTTGGCCATCAAGTATCTACCCTATCTTGGAACAGAACAAATGAGCGCTGAATCCTTTAAAAAGGAGCTCTACAAGTATGGTCTTTCCTTGAAAGTTACGGCGTCAGCGGATCAATCTGTTATTAATCTCAATGGTCTGAACCAAAATGCCGGCAAAGGTATTTCGTTGTTGGAAGACCTTCTGGCGCATGCCAAACCGGATCAGGTAGCATACGATAACCTGGTGGAGGGAATAGTCAAGGAAAGGATGAATCAGAAGCAGGACCAGCGGGCAATTCAGACCGCCATACGGAATTATGGTAAATACGGAAAAGAATCACCTTTTACCCACATTATTCCAACAGATTCACTCCGCCACATTAAGCCGGAAGAGCTAACCAAACTCATCAGGCAATTCTGCAGTTATCCGCACCGCATACTGTATTATGGGCCAAGTGAACAAAAGACCATTGCAGCAACCGTTAAGGCAAACCATACTTTACCAGCCAAAACCATGGATCCACCGGTAGAAAAAAGCTTCATGGAGCAATCCAATGACCAGAACAGGGTCTATCTGGTCAATTATGACAAGTCGCAGACAGATGTATTCATGTTATCCAAGGGCAGTACGTTCGACGCAAATACCCTGATAGGTTCCAGGGCTTTTAACGAGTATTACGGAGGTTCCATGGGATCGGTTGTTTTCCAGGAGATTCGGGAAGCCCGGGCTTTGGCCTATTCTGCCTTTGCCTTTTATTGGGTACCTGCCCGTAAAACAGAATCCTTTTTCATTCTGGGGGCAGTTTTTACCCAATCGGACAAAACACTTGATGCCATACAAGCAATGAATGGAATTCTCAACACCATGATTGTTGATGAGAAATCTTTTCAGGTTGCAAGGGAAAGTGTATTGAAGAGCATTCAGACTGAAAGGGAAATCAAGAGCAATATTTTTATGAGTTGGCTCAAGAACAAGAAGCTTGGCATCCAATACGATATTCGCAAGGATTATTACGCGGCAGCACAAAGTTCAACCTTGAAAGATGTTCAGGATTTCTTTGATCAGCATTTCAAAGGCAAGAACTACAACTACCTGTTGATCGGTGATAAAAACAAATTGAATATAACTGAGCTAAAGAAGGTTGGTCAATTCCAGGAATTATCCCTCGAAGAGATCTTCAAATACTGATTTTTTTAGTAAGACAACAACAAATTTACAAACGTGAAAGGGCTGTTTCTGGAATAGAACAGCCCTTTTGGTACAAAATAAAACGCAGTTAGCCGAATTTTATTTTCATCTCTAGAAGATAGGCAGCAATTTTCTCACGGTCGGCTCCCTCCAATTTTCTAAGGGGCAAAGCCATTTCATCACTGCAAATACCCATGATGGAAAGTGCTGTTTTAAATGAAATTGTAATTCTTGCCGCACTGGGAGAAACCACATACAAGGTATTGCACAACCAGATGATTTGGTTTCTGAGTGAGGTTATTTTATCATGGTCATGTACCAGCGACGCGTGGAAAAGCTCAACGAATAGTTTTGGAAATACATTGGCTCCACCGGCAACAGCGCCATGAGCACCCCCCATCACTGCATCCGGGAGATAAAGTTCTGTACCGGCAAATACTGCGAATTCAGGATCTTCCTTGAAGGCATCAATCAGCATATACAGATTGGCCATATCACCCGAACTGTCCTTGACACCGATGCATCCCAATTCCCTGGCACATAGGATGGTTGGAATTGTCAGGTTTATTTTTGTATGCATGGGCATATTGTACAGGACAAAAGGAAGTGGCGTAGCTGCAGCCAGTTTCTCCACATAATTGATCATCTCAGTTTCTGTGGCTGGAAAATAAAAAGGGGGTGCAACTACAACACTGTCGGCTCCAACAGATTTGGAGTATTCCGCCATATCCATTGCTCCTGAAAAAGAGGAGTCGGTAATTCCGACAAGTACAGGAATTCTACCGCCCACAATTTCGCAAGACAACTTCACAAACTCTTTTTTCAAGTGGTAGCTAAGACTCGGTCCTTCCCCGTTGGTCCCAAGTAAAAATAGACCATGAACCCCTCCCCCAATGATATGCTCTATCAATCGCTCAACACCAGCATTGTCGAGCTCATCATTGCTTTTCAAGGGGGTAATCATGGGAGGGATAATCCCTTTCAGTGGTAATTGCATAATATGACGGTTGGTAAAGTACAAATGTAGATCATGTTTTTAATAATTTTGAATATTATTTTATCCAATTCATATTGTTTATTAACCGTCATATAAAATATTCTTAACTATATTTGTATCGTTGGTTAATTTATATACATCATGGAATTTGTTTTTGCAAAAATAAATGTCCCGCATGAGCATTCGTTTATTACCCGAAAGTTGGTATTATCCGAGAATAATCCGAAGATTCATTCCCACAAAAACTATGAATTAAACCTCATTATTTCTGGTTCGGGTCGTCGCATCGTTGGAAACAACATCTCCGGATTTGAAGCTGGGGATCTGGTGCTTCTGGGTCCCGATCTTCCACACTGCTGGGAGGTTTTGGAACGCCAGAGTGATTCACCCCCTACCTGTATCGTCATTCATTTTTACGAAAACATTGTCGGATCCGATTTTTTCAATCTTCCAGAACTTGAGACAGTCAAAGAGTTGTTGAACCGGGGAAACAGCGGGCTCTTCTTCAAAGGACCAAAAGTAGCCTTTATCAAGGAGCGGATGGAGAGGCTGGTCAATCTCAAGGGACTCGAAAGTTACATTGAACTGCTGCACATCTTTAAAAAATTGATCCAGATTAATGACAAGGAGAGCCTCTCGCTTACCCCCGAATACCCTACCAGTTATTTCAAGGATCTTGACCAGATAAAGGATGTTTATGAGTACGTTTTCCACAACATTCAGGAGGGTATCAGCCTCAAGGCAGCTTCAGACCTGTTGAACATGGCCCCTGGCTCTTTTTGCCGCTATTTTAAGAAACGTACCGGTAAAACCTTCATCCAGTATGTGAAGGAGATACGTATCAGTATTGCGGCAAAGAAACTGGCAGAATCAGACAAGCCTATCGCTCAGATCTGTTACGAAAGTGGCTACAACAATCTTGCCAACTTCAACCTCTACTTCAAAAACATCATGGAGATGACCCCTTCGGAGTACCGGAAGAATTTCAGGTAACAAGGATAAAGGATAAAGTACGCAGGGGAAGTGGATTTCAGTGATTTACACTGGCCTATGAGTCTTATAACGCCAATCCTGATAGTCCCCACTTTAACCTTTATCCTTTATCCCCGATTTTCCCA
>CAZVTL010000190.1:0-7953 GCA_964630075.1 uncultured Tangfeifania sp. | reverse complement strand
CATTGAAATCCCTACCGGGATGGCCGGAGAATTTAGGGTAGATGGATCGGCAAAAATGATGGTTTTGCTGAACGGAAAATCAGTCACCCCGACCGGTGATATCCTGAAGTTAAAAGCCGGGATCAACAAAATCGAGATAAAACTAAAGTAGAATAAACTATTTATACTTTTAGCAGTCAAAAAGAAAGTTATTCTGGAATGATCCGCGAAGATCTCAAGCATATGGAGGAAAAGAGACCAATTCCTTGCGTCGCTTTGCGTACTTTGCGTGACCCAATTTGAACAATTGCAATTAAATGTATAGAATTACCAATCTCAAAAACAAAACTTTCATGAAACAGAATGAAGCCTCAAGACGTTCTTTCCTCAAGAACGCTGCCGCACTCACCGCTGCGGTTTCACTGCCGACCATTCTCACACAGAATGCGACAGGAGCCAATCCTGCACCAAAACCAGTTGCTGCCAGTGACAAAGTCAACCTGGCTTGTTGCGGTATTGGTAACCAGGGTGGATCAGATGTCAAATCTTTCTTCAAAACCGGACTTTGCAACATCGTAGCACTTTGCGATGTCGACATGGGAGCTCCTCACACCCAGGAGATACTCAAAATGTTTCCGGATGTTCCACGTTTCCAGGATTTCAGGGTAATGATGGACAAGATGGGCAACCAGATTGACGCGGTTTCTGCCGGTACTCCAGACTTTGCACACTTTCCGATCGTCATGCATGCCATGAAAATGGGGAAACACATCTTTACTGAAAAACCAATGGGACGCACCTTCAACGAGGTGGAACTGATGATCCAGGGGGCAAAGAAATACAAAGTAGCCACCCAAATGGGCAACCAGGGTCACTCCGAAGCCAACTATTTCCAGTTCAAAGCCTGGAAAGAGGCCGGTATCATCAAGGATGTCACCGCCATTACTGCCCACATGAACTCTGCCAGAAGGTGGCACGGCTGGGATTTCAAAAATGCCAAATACCCTGAAAAACAAGATATTCCTGCTACCCTCGATTGGGAAACCTGGCACATGGCCACCAAACTGCACCACGACTACAACAAGGATTACCACCTTGGACAATGGCGCTGTTGGTACGATTTTGGCATGGGCGCCCTTGGCGACTGGGGTGCGCACATCATCGATACGGCCCATGAATTCCTCGAACTCGGACTTCCCTACGAAGTGGATTGTCTGAAAAGCGAAGGGTACAACACTTACTACTTCCCACAATCTACCACCCTCTCCTTCAAATTCCCCAAACGCGGCAACATGCCTGCACTGGACATCACCTGGTACGACGGAGTAAACAATAAACCTGAGCTTCCCGAAGGATATGGCGGAACCGCATCACTCGATCCAAATATCCCTGCTGCGAGTAACGGCAAGATCCAGGAATCCAGGTTGAATCCGGGCAAGATCATCTACAGCAAAGAGCTGACTTTCAAAGGTGGTTCTCATGGAAGTACCCTTTCGATTATCCCCGAAGCAAAAGCCAAGGAGATGGCCTCCAAATTGCCTGAAGTACCAAAGAGTCCCTCCAACCACTATGCCAACTTCCTGTTGGGCTGCAAGGGAGAAGAGGTCTGTCGCTCAAGGTTCGAAATCGCAGGTCCGCTCAGCCAGGTCTTCAACCTTGGTGTTTTGTCCCAACAACTCAAAACCAAAATTTTGTTCGACCGCGAAACCAAGCAGATCACCAACAACAAGATTGCCAATGAGTTGCTCGTAGGTGCACCCCCCCGCAAAGGATGGGAGCAGTACTACAAAATCTAATATCCCTCACACCTGTCAGGTTGCCAACCTGATAGGTGTAATATTTTACCGATGATTAAATCTTTTGTCGCTCTGCTCGCTGCCCTATTCTTGCTATTCCCAGGACACCTTTTCGCAGCTCCAACTACAACCGTCCAATCGTTTGATAGATTGTCAAAGCTGGTGCTGGACAACATTCAAAAAGAGACCATAACAAAGGCAAAAGGGCTATTGCAGGAGAAACCTGTCACCGTTACCGCCGCCTCCTGCAAGCGAAGTGCCGGCGGAGTTCATGACTTTTACTCCGAAGGCGACTATTGGTGGCCGGATCCAGCCAAACCCGACGGCCCTTACATCCAGAAAGACGGCCAAAGCAATCCGGAAAACTTTTCCGACCACCGCCTGGCCATGATCCGGTTGAGCGAAATGACCGCAACGCTCACCTCTGCCTGGCTTCTTACCGGGGATCAAAAATATGCTGCCAAAGCACTCGAACACCTCGATGCTTGGTTTGTGAATTCATCCACGCGGATGAATCCAAATTTGCTTTATGCCCAGGCCATCTGGGGCCGGTTCACCGGACGCGGCATCGGACTGATCGATGCCTACCACCTGGTGGAGGTGGCACAATCTGCGAAATTGCTGATTGCAGCCGAAGCGATACCGGATGGTGACGCTGAAAAAATCAAAATCTGGTTTGCTCAATTTCTCACCTGGATGACCACACACCAATATGGCATCGACGAGATGAATGCCAAGAACAACCACGGCACCTGCTGGGTGGCAACTGCCGCTGCCATGGCCACGCTGGTTGGCGATGAGAAAATCCTGAAAATGTGTGCCGATCGCTTCAAAACCATCCTTTTGCCCTCCCAAATGGCGGAGGACGGCAGTTTTCCACTGGAGCTCAAGAGGACCAAACCTTACGGATATTCGCTATTCAACATAGATGCCTTTTGCAATGTAGCCCGCATCCTGTCAACCCCGGCCGACAATCTCTGGGAGTATACCACCCCGGATGGCAAGTCGTTGAAAAAGGGAATGGAATACATCTTTCCCTATATCAAGGACAAAACCTCCTGGCCTTTTGCCAAAGACATCTACATCTGGGAAGAGTGGCCGGTCCGCCATTCGAGCCTCCTGTTTGCAGGTATTGCATATGGAAATGAAGCCTGGATCCAAACTTTTCTCAGCCTGCCCGCCTACCCCACCCATCCGGAGGTCATAAGGAATCTGCCGGTAAGGCACCCGGTGATTTGGCTGAAAGGAATGACTGAGGGACTAAGTGACTGAGAGACGGAGGGATCGGATTGGAATTTACACAGTATAATTTACCAAAACACGGATTCCGAATGCG
The DNA here is from genome assembly GCA_964630075.1 of uncultured Tangfeifania sp. Taxonomy (GTDB): domain Bacteria; phylum Bacteroidota; class Bacteroidia; order Bacteroidales; family Prolixibacteraceae; genus CAINVV01. Next base: position 4,842 of record CAZVTL010000190.1, on the reverse strand, counting down.
CAGCCCTCAGCTTCGTCTCAACAGAGCCTGGACTTCCGGACTTGGACTCCCCTGAGCTTGCCGAAGGGTCGAAAGGTCGGAGCGGCAAAAGACCAAAGGGTTTGAGCACAGTTGATAAATACGATTTTGATATTTCTTCAGCTACTTTGATCCTGCCTCACGAATCCAGCCCCGTAGGGGCGGCATGTTGGTAGAAACATGCCATGAGACTAGAAAACCGTCCGCGTTCAAATAAAAAACAGCACTGGAATCCAGTTTCGGACGGAAGGGTTTAAATGCAAAAAAGAGCCACAGACCAAAGACAATTACCCAAACAATGATGAAAAAATACCCGAAGTTTTCTGCCATCTGTATCACATTTTTGCTAATTATCAGCAAATCAATCCTTTTCGCTCAAAATCCACATATCCTTGTAACCAACAACGACAAACAATCCGTTCTTTCCAAGGTAAAAGCGCAAGCGTGGGCCAAAACCATCCTCGATGAGATGGACAAAAATGTCACACCCTATGTGGAACGACATGTTACCGATCCGCAATGGATCCTGAGCCGATACCTGATGAACCGCATTCCTGGTAAGCATTATACCACCGTTTTTTCGGACAACTCGGGTGCTCGGCTCATCAAATGGACAGGTAACGCACCGGTTCCTACTGTTCGGGTAGGCACCTATCTTCGCTCCCCGATCACAGAAAAAGGGACGGGCTACCGCAGGCCAAAGATCGAAGAGCTGGTGCCCTACGATACCGCCAGGGTCATGAACCTCTTCAATCCTGAAACTGGAAAAAAGGAGTGGATTGATCCGCAGGCTTTTATCACCGATATCAACGGCGAGATCAACCGCCTGGCACAGGATGCCGCTATCCTTTACTGGCTGAACGGCGATGCCAGATATGCCCGGTTTGCTGCCGACCTCCTCGACCAGTGGGCCAAAGGGGTCTACTACCAGGAGCCGATCGTCGGCCCTTGCCGTACAGGGCTTCTCGATATGCAAACCCTTGGTGACGCAAGTTACCGCTCCATCATCCTGGCTTACGATTTTGTAAAACCCTACATGAAACAGAACGGATACGACCTCAAATGGTATGAAACGGTATTCGAAAAATTTGCGGCTACCCTCGCCTTCCGTGGCTTTTGGGACAACAACTGGTATGCAGCCGAGAGTTCAACCATGGTCTTTGCGGCACTCAGTCTCGAAAACAAGCAGAAACAGGACTACTACCTGCAATTTATCCTCTCCAAAGATACTATTAACGGAAGTTGTGGTCAGCTGGCCCTCCCCTCTACCGTAAAAAACTGGCTTACACCGGATGGTCACTGGAAAGAACCGGGCGGTTACCACAACTATCCGGTCGGGAACCTGCTCATCTCAGCATTGGCCCTCGAGAAAAACGGTCACGAGGTGTTCCGCCAGTTTCCTGCACTATTTCAAGCCTCCTATGCAATGCTGAAATACTCCTTTCCCAACCTCACGGTAGGGGGTTTCGGGGATACCGGCCGAGCCTCCCAGAGTGCAGAGTCACTGGAAGTGGGTCTGGTAGGGGCTGTCAAATACAACGATCCAATGCTGCCCGATATGCTTGCTGCCATGAACAAGCTGGTTGAAGGGGGCAAATACAAGCGGGAAGAGGCTGGAGTCATCGGTCTTCTCTGCTACCTGCCCGACCTTCCGGCTACCACTGCCACTTTTCGCTGGCCCCGGACAGGCACACTCGATTTTGCGCGTTATTTTATCCAGCGCAATGGCATGGATCCCCAGACTGGATTGATGATTGGCGTTCAGGGGGCTACCTACAACCACAACCACTGCAACGGAATGGCCATGGAGCTTTATGGATTGGGGGAAGTGCTGGGCATCGATGCCGGTACCGGACCCAATTACGAACACCCCATTCACCGGAACTACTACAGCCAATGGGCTGCACACAACACGGTGGTGGCAGCAGGCTCCTCCAGTTCGGTCCCTTTCAGTGGAACAGCGGGAGCCAAAAAGATTGGTCAAATTGAACTGGCAGCCATGGAGCCCCTCCCCGACCTCCCTGCCGTTTCGCCCGACTACTCTTTTTCGGATACACGTTATTTGGATAAATCGACCAATTCCAACCAGTCGCGCACCCTTGCCATTGTCCGTACCGGCGAAAACAGTGGCTATTATGTGGATATTTTCAGGTCTGACAATACCACCAGCAACGACTATGTCTACCACAACATTGGCGATGAGGTCACTTTTATGGACAGCAAGCGCCAGCCGTTGACCACCACTTCCGACAGCTATCCGCGCACCGAAAATGATTACCCGGGTTTCCGCTTCTTTACCGAAGTAGAAAAACTGGATAAATACAGCAGTAACCTGACTGCCCTTTTCAAAATCAGGGATAATCAATCGAACGAAACATTCTTGCAGCTGCTGGTCCCGGGGATGGATGGAAGATCCTATTTCCGCGCCAAGTCGCCCAAAACAAAAACTTCCGGCAGGTACTATGCTGGTAAAACCCTGCCCGTTTTTACCATCCACACCGCTGCAGAGGCAAAAACGCAACCTTTTATCGCCATCTTTGAACCTTACAAAGGAAAAGATGGTTTCACTGTCGACCGGATAACACTCGAAAAGACCACCAATCCCGGAAAATTCACAACATTGTCAGTTTTCAACAAGAACAACACTTACCAGGAAATCTACCAATCAACAGATCCCACAATGGTATTCAGTGCGAAATCAGGTACCCTTCAGGGCTACTTCGGCATTGCAACCTTCCAAAAAGCAAAAACCGTCGAAAATGGCCGGTTCCTCTCCCTTTACCTCGGTTCAGGTACCGAAATCCAATGCCATGACTACAGCTTAAAATCAGCAAATTTGAATGGGTCAGCAAATCTTTCCGCGGATCCTTCCGGCTACCGCATCACCTGCAACCAGCCAACGGAGATCGGCCTTCCTGGTAAGGAGATAAAAAAAGCAATGCTAAAAAAGGAGTCCGGCAACGAAGATCTTAAAATAACCAAAACATTGGATGGCATCCGGCTACATGTGCCGGCAGTTAAAGACGGTCTAATTGTAATAGAGCAATAAATAAACAAACAATATTCACCACAATAGTCACCTTAGGTCTTATTGTGTACCAGGTGCCTTTTGTGGTGAAAAAATACCTGTAATTAAGAAATCAATTGACAAGTGCCAACCTATGAAAATAAAAATACTGATTTACAGCTTATTGCTCACATTCTCACTCCTATTGAACGGCGCAGTCCAAGCCCAAAGCCCCACTGCCGACGGGTACAAGGGAATCTGGTTCACCCTCGGGCAATTTTCCCAATATGGTGACAAATATTCCGGCGGATTGGGTACTTACACCGCCAACCACATCCCCATTGTCATCTATTCCCCTGTTGCGAAGAAAACTTTCTTTACCTATGGCGGAACCACGGCCAAAGACGAAAGGCATCTGCTGATCATGGTCTCCTATTTCGACCACAAAACAAAGATGGTTCCCAAACCTGTAGTGGTTTACGACAAGGTTGGGGTCAATGATCCGCACGACAATGCCTCCATCTCAATCGATGCAAATGGCTACCTTTGGATTTTTGTAAGCGGAAGAAATACTTCCCGCCCCGGACTGATTTTCAAAAGCAGCGATCCCTATTCCATCGAGTCATTCAACGAGGTGAAAACAGGCGAAATGACCTATCCCCAACCCTGGTGGATCAATGGGAAAGGCTTCTTCTACCTTTTTACCAAATACACCAAAGGACGTGAACTCTACTGGTCGACCAGCTACAATGGCCACGATTGGACCCCCGATCAGAAACTGGCCGGAATGGGTGGCCATTACCAGGTCAGCAATGTGCGTGAAAACAAGATCGTCTCCGTCTTCAACTACCACCCCGGTGGCAATGTGGACAAACGAACCAATATCTACCTGGCACAGACCGAAGACATGGGAGTAACCTGGAAAACCATCGATGGGGAAATCCTGAAAACTCCAATTGCAGAGATCCAATCACCGGCACTGGTTCGCGACTATGCTGCTGAAAAGAAACTGGTCTACATCAACGACCTGAACTTCGACCAGGAGGGGAATCCTGTCATTCTGGCCGTTGTCAGCAACGACTACCAACCCGGTCCAAAAGGCGATCCGCGCGAATGGACCGTGATCACCCGCAAGAACGGGAAATGGGCTTTCCACACTGTCTGCAACTCCACGCACAACTACGACATGGGATCTCTCTACATTGAAAAGAATAGCTGGCAGATTGTGGGTCCAACCGAACCCGGACCGCAAAAATATGGAGCGGGAGGTGAGATGGCCCTCTGGGAAAGCAAAGATGATGGGACAACCTGGGAAAAAATCCGCAACATTACCCAAAACAGTCCGCGGAATCATTCGTATGCTCGACGGCCCCTGAACACCCATCCCGATTTTTACTCCTTTTGGGCCGATGGAAATGCGGATCAAATGTCAGAATCCAAACTCTATTTCACCAACAAAAAAGGGAATAAAACCTGGTTATTGCCCTACGATATGAAAGAGGAATTTGCAAAACCTGCGCTTGTTAAGTAAAAAGGTCGCGCAAAGCACGCAAAGAAACGCCAAGAAAAAACTCCTTTGCGTTTCTTTGCGTACTTTGCGCGACTCAATTCCTATTTCCTTTGCGTTACCTTGCGTGCTTTGCGCGACCCAATTCTTATTTCCTTTGCGTTTCTTTGCGTGCTTTGCGCGACCTTTTCTCCCTTAGAATTGCTCTTTCCCAAAAGTACTGTCTGCTTTCACACTGCTTTTCCCTTTCTTGTTTAAAGCATAGCTCACCCCGATCTCAATCATACCACCCATGCGGTAGTAGGTGGTC
>CAZVTL010000189.1:0-7953 GCA_964630075.1 uncultured Tangfeifania sp. | reverse complement strand
CCATACATCGTAATGCCAGTGCTCCAGCGAAGCGGAAAGTTCAGGTGAATGCTCAAAATAGATCCGTAGCAGGCTATCCTTGCGCGTCACCAGGATGGTCCCGTAAATATCTGAAAAGTAATTTCCTGTATATTTTTCAAGATCCAGCGAAGGTTTGGTCCCTTTCACCTGTTTGGCTATCCGGTCGGAAATCCGGGTATCCCGCTGCCCCCCAGCCCTGACTCTGGCCAGCATTTCGGTTGACCAGTCTTTTTCAGGCAGTCCGAGATAGGCATCAAGGATACAATTGGTGATGGCCGATGTGGGTGCCTGCAATCCGTTGGTCAGCACCACCACTCCCAATTTCTCATCCGGCACCATGGTAACCGAGGAGATCATGCCGTCATAGGCGCCACCATGGCTCACCTTCATCCTGCCCTGGAAATCACTCAATGCCCAACCGAGTCCATAACCGCTGAAGTGGGTTTTGGAATCATTCTTGCGGGTGTAGTCCATCCCGTAGTTGTTGTGCATTCGCCAGAGGGTATTCCTGGATCCCGGCGAAAGGAGGGTATCCGTTGCAGTGATCCCGTTGTTCAGGTTAAATATCATCCATTGGCACATGTCGTTTGCCGAAGAGATGATTCCACCCATGGCGGCAACCTCCTCCCAGTTGGTCCATGGGATCGGAATATTCTGTTCATGCTCCAGGGCATGGGGTGTGGCAAAATTGCCCACTTTTTCCATTCCCTTCAGCGAACAGGTGGTGCGGCTCATAGCCAGCGGAGCCAGGATTCGCTCCTGCACATTCTGTGCCCATGTTTTTCCGGTTACCGTTTTTATCACCTCACCGGCGGTGACAAACATCACATTGGAATAACCGTATCCGGATCTGAAATCAAACTGCTTTGGAAGGTATTTCACCCGCCTGATGATCTCTTCAGCGGTCAGGTCCGATTTGTACCAGATCAGATCTCCGCTGAAAGTGCCGAGTCCGACCCGGTGGCAGAGCAGGTCGCGGATGGTCGTCTCATTGCTTACCCAGGAGTCATAAAGTTCGAAATAGGGAAGATATTTCTTCACCTTGTCGTCCCATTTGATTTTGCCCTCCTGCACCAGCATGGCAATCATGGTAGCAGTAAAAGCCTTGGAGTTGGAGGCTATGGCATAGAGGGTATTGCCATCGGGTTTGGCTGTTTTGCCTGTCTCAAGGAGGCCATAGCCCTTGGAGAAGACAAGTTTTCCATCTTTGACTATGCCAACGCTGATTCCCGGGGTACCCCAGGCAGCGGCAGTTTTTGCCAGGTATTGATCCAGCTTTACAAGGTCAGGCTGCTGGCCGATGGAATACAACACCATCGAAAGAATACAAAATAAAGTGGTATAAATTCTTCTCATGACAATATTAAACGGGAGTGGAACATACAGCAAAATTATCCGTAAATTAAGCAAAAAGATTCAGAGGCTGTTTAAATTTAATTTTTATAATCCCGCCAGGGATTTTATGTGGGTAGAAAATCGACAAATAGTGATTATCTCGTCCAGTACGTGACGAAATGAACTTTCAATCAAATGCTTTCTACCCACATATCATACTTCCGGTATATTATTTAAAAAATTTAAACAGTTTTTCATCTCCTGATAAGGAAATCAATAGACCCTTTAAAGTAAAAATTGAATAGGAGAATGATCCTGATTGCAGCTAAAAGGAGTTCCATTCTGCCTTTAATTAAAACATATGATTATCGAATGAAATACATAAAAACCAATTCTCTGTTGTTGATAGTTATTTTAGTAACATTTCAAAATTTTACAGTTATGGCAGCAGAAAAAACCGAAACACAGTCCTACCGGGTTGTCAGGACGGAACCGGAGTTTGAAATCCGTCTTTATCCGCCCGCTATCCTTGCTACAGTTACCTCGTCAGCTAAAAGCTACAAGGATTTGGCCAACCCGGGATTCAGAAAGCTTGCTAGCTATATCTTTGGCGGCAACCAATCGAACCAATCCATTGCCATGACCACCCCAGTACACATGGATATCAACGACACCATCTCTTCCATGAGTTTTGTAATGCCTTCCGGTTATACGAAAGAGAATTTACCAAAGCCCAACAATTCAGAGGTGAAAGTTGAGACCATGGATCAGGAATATGTAGCGGCAATTTCCTTCGGGGGATATGCGAATGATGATGACATTAAAACCTATTCCGCCAAACTTGAAAATGCATTGAAAGCCGAAGCAATTTCTTACCACGGCAATTTCAGATTTTTGGGCTACAACGCGCCCTATCAGTTTTGGGGACGAAGAAATGAGATCATTGTTGGCATCAGCTGGGTAGAGAAGTAAGATACTATTTGACAACTATTTTGCACCATGAATTTTCTGGCGCATCTCTATTTGTCCGGTGAATCTGACGAAATTAAGTTGGGCAACTTCATCGGAGATTATGTGAAAGGAAACAAACACCAGCACTATCCTGCGCAGGTGGCTTTTGGCATCCGGCTTCACAGAAGCATTGATGCCTTTACCGACAACCATCCGGAGGTAAAAGCCTGCATGCAGCTGCTGAAACCTGGATACGGCAGGTATTCAGGAGTGATTGTGGATATTTTCTTCGACCATTTTCTGGCATCCAACTGGCACGACTATTCACCCTATACTTTGCGTACCTTCGCCAAACAATCCCACGCCATCTTTTTGGCCAACTTTCTGATGTTGCCCACGAAGGTCAAGCAATTTCTCCCTTTCCTGATTCACCACAAACGGCTCGAATCCTATGCAGAGAGGGAGAGCCTTTACCATGTGCTGGAAATCATGTCCAAACGTACCTCACTGCCTTCGAACAGTGAATGGGCCATGACTATTTTACACCAGGAATATGACCAGTTTGAGTGGCTGTTCAGGAGCTTCTTTGCGGAATTGACCGAATACGTAGAAATGGAGTTTTCCATTCAAATAGCCAAACCAGAACCTTGTAAACCTGGTTCTCGTATGCTACTCTAAAAAATATACCGATGCAAACACTGGAACTGACCAAAAGCAAACTGGGGAAACCCTATGAAGATTTGGAATTTCTTCTGAACTGCCTGAAAGAGGTATTGACTGAATCGGGAGAGGGTGAACTTTCACAGGAAATACCCTGGATGAAACCAATGCCCGACCCGAATGTGAAGAGATTTACGAACAAGCATTTGCACCTCTTCTCCATCTGTTTTCAATTGCTGAACATCGTTGAGGTAAATGGGGCCGTTCAGCATCGCCGCCACAAAGAGGACCAGGATTCCCTGGCAGAGATCAATGGATTGTGGGCCTACAACCTGAAGCAATTGAAAGAAGAGGGATTTTCCCAGGAAGAGATGGCAGCCAATCTCTCCGGTATTCATGTCGAACCGGTATTAACGGCACATCCCACCGAGGCCAAACGTACCGTCATGCTTGAACACCTTCGCAATCTCTACCTGTTGATGGTAAAGCGGGAGAATAGCATGTACACCAAAATGGAGCAACATGAGTTGCGAAACAACATCAAGATTGCCCTTCACCGTATCTGGAGAATCTCCGATGTCTACAATGAAAAACCAAATGTCGATTCGGAACTGGACAATATCATGCACTATTTGACCCAGGTATTTCCGGAGGTGGTTGTCCAGCACGACAGGCGCCTGGTGCAGGCCTGGGAGGAGGCAGGCTTCGATCCGGCCCTGGTCAGAAGAGCCGAAGATTTCCCCCGGATTACCTTTGGAAACTGGGTGGGCGGAGACAGGGATGGTCATCCTCTGATCACCGCAGAAGTAACGCACCATACGCTGCAGAAATTGAGGATCGGGGCATTTCAGACCATCCGGAAAGCGCTGGGTGAATTGGAGAAGAATCTGAGTTTCTACGTGGAGCCGACACAGCTTTCTTCCGAATTTCAGGAAAGATATGAAACGATCCATCGGGAGCTAAAGTCAAGTAATGAATCCTACAAGCGCTCATTTTCCAACGAAGCCTTCAAGCAATTTGTCGATTTTCTAGCAGATAAACTGCCGGGAGTCACCATGGCCGACCTCCAACAGGAGATCAGGGAAAGCAGTATAAGCTATGCCAACTCTTCCGAACTTTTGGCTGATTTGCATGTTTTGCAAGAGGGATTGATCGGCTATGGTGCAGCTGCGATTGCATTTTCAGATGTCAATGAGCTCATCCGGCTCGTGACTACATTTGGATTTCACCTGGCAAGACTCGACATCCGGCAAAACAGCCATTTCCACGAATTGGCCCTTGCGCAACTGATGGAGGCTGCCCGGATGGATGGAGAAAAGTTTACAAATGCAGCGCCTGGAGAAAGAATTAGCCTGGTGAATGCGGAGTTAAATTCGAACCGCCCTTTTACCCACCCCAGTATGACCCTGGGTGCGGAGGCCAGGGCTACGGTAGATTCCTACCGGGTAATTAGCGAACATATCGACAAATACGGCCATTATGCCCTGGGTTCATTGATCGTGAGCATGACCCGAAATGTCTCTGATTTGCTCATTGTTTATCTGTTGGAAAGGGAGGCCGGACTGCTGGTAAACGGCTCGGAAGGGTTGGCATCCAGACTGCCGGTTGTCCCGCTTTTTGAGACCATTGAGGATCTGATTCACAGCCACGAAATTCTCGATCAGTTTCTTTCCCATCCGGTGACCAAAAACGGCCTGCGGTTGCAGCAACAGATGAATTCATCAGACCGGATGACACAACAGGTCATGATTGGCTACAGCGACAGCAACAAGGATGGGGGAATTTTGGCCAGCCAGTGGTATCTCTACGAGGCGCAGGCAAAGATGGTGGAGATTGGGAAAAAACACCAGGTCTCTATCTGTTTTTTCCATGGTAAGGGTGGTTCCATCAGTCGTGGCGCAGGACCTACCCACTGGTTTCTTCGCGCACTGCCACCGGGATCCTTGCAGGGAGAGATCCGTCTGACAGAACAGGGGGAAACCATCGAAAGAAAATATGCCAACAAAATCAATGCGGTGTACAATCTTGAACTGTTAACCAGCGGGACACTTGCTGCCTCCATGTTCAGACCCAAAAATGAAAACGCAGTCCATCATTTGTCCGCAGAACTCAACTTTTTGGCTTTTAAAAGCATGTCGGTTTACAAGGAGCTGACACAAAAACCGGGATTTATCCAATTTTATGAAAAGGCAACCCCCATCGATGCCATCGAACGAAGCAAGATTGGAAGCCGCCCGGCACGCCGGACCGGCAAAAGGTCACTTGCCGACCTGAGGGCGATTCCCTGGGTTTTTAGCTGGAGCCAATGCCGCTTCAACATCACCAGCTGGTATGGGGTTGGAACCACCCTGGAGGAGATGTTCCTCCAAGATCCCGGTAAGTTTGAACGGCTCAAAATGGCTGCTCAATCCGATCCTTTTATCCGGTATATTCTCACCAATGTTGATTCGAGCCTGGCATCATCCGATGAAGATATATTCAGAAAATATGCCGCACTTGCTTCAGAGGTACCACAATGTGACACTTTCCTTTCCCTGCTGCTGGAAGAGCTTTCGCGAACCCGCCGGATGATAGACCAGCTTTTGGATGTGCCGATCGCCCAAAGACGACAAAACCATTACTATTCGACCCTCCTGCGGGCAGAAGCGATGAAACCGCTCCATGAATACCAGGTGAAAATTCTCCGCCTTTGGAGAAGCAAAACGGAACAGGGCAATACCCCTGAATCTGATCAACTACTCTCCGAATTGTTGCGCAGCATCAGTGCGATTGCCGGAGCGATCGGGTTTACGGGTTAAGTATCTCTTCAACTGTTCAAGTGATCGCTTAAGCTTATAACACAGAGGATAAATGTCTATTTTTCAAAATTAATTGGTTTATAGACGTTTCTGCATTTTGGTATTTTCACAAGAGGAACCCCGGAGTCACACAGAGTTGGAAAATCGCATGCGATTTTCCTTTTTTTGTAAGAAACTCGAAGCTTATTGCTTCTTTTTCAGGACGATAAGCCTGTCTTCCTCAACGTTGTGTTCAAACTCCAGTATTGCTCCCTGTTTGATGGTGGCCTCCGAATAACTGTTCCGGATCGGATCAAACCACTGGGCGGTATAAGTGAAATGTCCTGGATTGGCCATTTTGACAACACCCTTCTGGGGGACATAGGCGATGATCAACGCATCATCCGGAGTTTTGGCTACTGAAATCCATTGATTGTAAGTACTCTTCCCTGGTTGATTCAAGAGTATTTCATTGGATGGTCTCAGCTCCCACCACACCAGTTTGGCAAAGAACCCGGCCAGGTATCCCATCTGAATGCTCCCCGGGAAATCAATACTTTTTCGCCAGGAGGAGGTTCCGGGGGCATCGCGGTGGTTCAGGATGGCTTCCCCTTCCCGCAGCCAGGGCCAGATTCCATTGGCGCCATAGGTCACCCCGGCCACAGGCGTGGCAAGGATGCTCCAGTAGGAGGCGTTCCTGACATCTTTGGCTGTAATCGAGAAGTTGATCTCCTCATAATTGGGCTCCATGTTGATGTAGGGCATCGGCTTTAACTTGCTCCACATCCTTGCCATCGGTCCCTGGTTGATCCAGTTCACCACTTTTTCACCGTTGCTGTGCGAAGATTGGTAACCAGCCAGGTCGTACCAGGCTTCCTGGCTGTACAACTCTCCCACCCAGGAACTTCCGTGCGGATGAAGCGTAACAGGGGCATGATCGATGTCGTTGAAGACCCTTCGGCCAATCTCCCGCCATTTCACCTCCTGGTCATCGTAATATTTGCCATCCCCGCCAAGGGTCCAAACCACCTGATTCCCCTGGTAACGTGCGACAATGTATTTGGCCAGTAGCACCGCTTCCTCGAGCGGAAGGGTATATCCCGGACTCAACTCTCTTCCCTGACCGGAAGGCAACGCCCATAAAATTACCGGGGAGACAACAAGACCCTTGGCATTGGCCTCCTCAATTCGTTGATCCATCCTTTTAAAAAATTCGGGATGGATACGAATGTAGCCGCTTCCTTCGATGGCGGTCAAACCTTCGGCATTCTTGTCCCCACCCCGCCACTCGGTAGTAACCAGCTGAATCACATTGTAGTTGTTCTTCTTGCGTTGGTTCAGGTAGAGCTCCCACTCCGCATCGGTCGATTTCAGTGCCCCATTCCATGCGGTACAAGCTAGCCAGAGGAAAGGGGTGCCATCGTGGTGCGAAAGGAAGTAATCACCGGGTTTGTGCCGGATGGCTCCCCGCCGGAAAATGGCATCCACCGATTGGTTGGCTACACAATCGAATTGGCCCGTTTTCGCATGTAATCCCGCATTGCTTTGGTCTGCACACTCGGACTTCCAATTCCAGCTGCCGGTTTCGTCGGGAAGAAACCGGACTTTCCATTTTGTACCACCATCCCAGAAACCCCGTACCACCAGCACGCGACCGGAAGGAGCGGTCAGTTTGACCTTAAAATCCTTTACCTCATAAAGCGGATTGTTGTACAATTTTGCACTCTCGAACCCGATTTCATGTCTGGTCCAGATGGCGGTTTGGGCGTATCCCTTGACCATTAACAAAATGAAAATAATTGGAAGTAAAACCCTTAACATAGTAGTGCAAATTTGAATGGTACATTATTCCCTTTTCGTTTGGGGATACAAAGCTACTTAAAGTTAAGGACTTGAAGGAGGTATTCGAGAGAATTACCCAACCTTATCGTCCAAGCAGCGCAAAATGCAGCCAATCCAGGGACATTCCAGGTATCTCCAGTTTATTAAAATTTTTGACCTTCATCAGGTCCAGGGTTGGAATAGTCAGGATCAATGGCTCGAATCAGGAGTTCGTTTTCTATCATTTTAACCTCAAGCGGAACCAAGGTAACTCCTTGTTCATTAATTGTTTGGGCATTCTGCGAAAGATCTCTGTATCGTATTCCTTCTTTGGAAAGTGGGGGAACATTGCCATTAAAGAAAGCAGTACACCACCATTTTCCTAAAT
>CAZVTL010000188.1:0-8103 GCA_964630075.1 uncultured Tangfeifania sp. | reverse complement strand
CCGCGTTTTTCGAAAGCCGTAGTTCCTGCCGGGAATGTTCCGTCCTCAATTCCCTTGAAAATGGAAACAGGAAGATCATCTCCTTTTTGGGCATTGATCACATCAACAGCCCTGCGTATGAAATCAGGGCGGTCATCTTCTGCAACTTCTGCCTCTCCGGTCAGTTTTGCCCACTCTTTCGGTACTTCAATCTTCGTTACATTGTTTCCACCGGCATCCACCGCTGCAAAATTCATGTTGACGATCTGCTCACCCTTCATGCCGTAAGATTTCACGATGGCCTTTTTCATCTGGTCTATGGCCAGCTCGAAAGGAATGACATTGGTGATTTTGAAGAAGGCAGCCTGCATGATGGTATTGGTACGGTTGCCCAAACCCAGGTCTACAGCCAGTTTTGTACCGTTGATGGTGTAAAATTTGATCTCATTTTCGGCAAGATACTTCTTCATCGAGTTTGGTAGGCGTTTTTTGACCTCATCCTCTTCCCAAATGGTGTTCAGCAGGAAAGAACCCCCTTTTTTCAGCCCTTTCAATACATCATAAAGGTGGATGTATGCCTGTACATGGCAAGCCACGAAGTCAGGGGTGGTGATCAAATAGGTGGAGCGTATCGGACTGTCGCCGAATCGGAGGTGGGATGCCGTAAAACCGCCAGATTTCTTGGAGTCATAGGCAAAATAGGCCTGACAATATTTGTCAGTGGCAGAACCGATGATCTTGATCGAATTTTTGTTGGCTCCTACTGTTCCATCTGAACCCAAACCATAAAATTTGGCTTCATAGATATCATCCGCCGAAACTTTGATCTCTGGCAGCAATGGAAGTGAAGTGAAGGTAACATCATCTACAATACCGATGGTGAATTTGCCCTTGGGTTCCTTCATCTCCATATTCTTGTAAACTGCAATGATCTGGGAGGGAGTAACATCCTTGGATCCAAGACCATAACGGCCCCCGACGATGATCGGGCAATTCTCTTTGCCATAGAATACGTCGCGAACATCCAGGTACAAAGGATCGCCATTGGCTCCTGGCTCCTTCGTACGGTCAAGAACCGTGATCTTTTTCACGGTAGAAGGCATCACATTGAAGAAATATTTGGTGGCAAACGGGCGGTAAAGGTGAACACTTACCAAACCGTATTTGTTTCCTTGTGCATTCAGGTAATCAATGACTTCGCGGATGGTTTCGGTTACAGATCCCATGGCAACGATGACGTTTTCGGCATCTTTGGCTCCATAATAGGTAAATGGATGGTATTCCCTGCCGGTAATCTTGGTAATCTCCTGCATGTACGCTTCCACAACGTCAGGTACTGCATCGTAGAATGGGTTGCAAGCCTCTTTCGCCTGGAAAAAGATATCTGGATTTTGTGCAGTACCACGGGTAACTGGATGCTCAGGATTCAAGGCCCGGTTGCGGAATGCAGCCAGCGCATCCTGATCGATCAGTGCTGCGATTTTCTCCTGATCCATGGGCTGGATCTTTTGAATCTCATGCGAGGTCCTGAATCCATCGAAGAAGTTGAGGAAGGGAACGCGTGTTTTAAGCGTAGCCAGGTGGGCAACCCCGCTGAGATCCATGGTCTCCTGGACCGATCCCGAAGCCAGCATGGCAAAACCGGTTTGACGACAAGCGTAAACATCACTGTGGTCGCCGAAGATTGAAAGGGCATGTCCTGCCAGTGCACGTGCGCTAACATGGAAGACAGTCGGCAACAACTCACCGGCAATCTTGTACATGTTGGGGATCATCAGCAACAGTCCCTGTGAAGCAGTATAGGTAGTCGTCAGCGCACCTGACTGCAGGGAGCCGTGAACGGCACCGGCAGCACCACCCTCACTCTGCATTTCGGTAATACGCATCTTCTGCCCAAAAATATTTTTACGACCATTGGCCGACCATTCATCCACAACCTCAGCCATCGTGGAGGACGGAGTAATCGGATAAATACAGGCCACTTCGCTAAACATGTAGCTGATGTAAGAGGCTGCGTAGTTACCGTCGCATGTAATAAACTTCTTCTCTTTTGTCATTTTTTTTGCATTGATGAATTAATTATCTCTTTATCTAAATTTTAAATCTCTATTTATAAAGTGCCTAGAGTGCCTAGAGTGAACTAAAGTGCCTAAAGTATTTCGTCCACTTCCAAATTGTTCGTCTCTCCGTTTCTCCGTCTCTCTGTTTCTCCGTCTCTTTCAATAAAGGAACCCAAACAGCCACAAGGGTATCACATTCCCTTCGCCAGTTTCGATCATGTCTGCAGCCGCGTAACAATGTGCTCCCTCTGCCTGTGTGTATTTTCCTCCAACAACGAATTCATATTGATTGTTCACCCGGAAGTCGAATTGTTTGGAGGATTTCACCGTATGCTGGTAGCCAACCTGGTTGTAAAAGAAGGTTGTACGCAAATTTCGGTTGTTGATGTTATCGGGTGCGATGATTTGAAGCAGGTTGGTATTGTGCAGATAGACAACTTCTGGTTTCTGTAGCTGTCCGTTGTTCCCATTTTCAAAAAGCAGATCGATCAGCCTTGCATCCTTCAGATAGTTCAGGTAATTCAGAACTGTGGTACGGGATGTCTCTATTTCGGCACTGATTTTACTGACATTGGGTGAAAATGGCATTTGGGCACCGATCAGTTGCAACAACTTTCGCAACTTGGGAAGGTATTTCAACTCGATCTGGTTGAGGTAAGTCACATCAATTTCCAGCGCAAGGTTGATGTGCCGAAGCAGGCTCTCACTGTAAAATTCATGGTTTCTGATAAAATAGGGATAAAAACCACTTTTAAGGTATTCGGGGAAATAGGCCAATGGGCGAACTTCCCGGATGATTTCAGGCACTATTTCCTTGTGACTTGCCAGGATATCGGCAAGTGATAGTTTCCGGAAATTGCTGCCAGTCTTGAAATTCAAAAATTCCCGGAAGGAGAGACCTTCGAGGTGGTAGATTTGGGCGATATCCTTTAGATTGCCGTTGCCTTCAAAAATGCGCAACACCGGAGAGCTGCTGAAAATAAGCTGCAGATCAGGAAGTTCATCGTAACATTGACGCAGCTCATTCGACCATTCCGGATATTTGTGGATCTGATCAAGTACCAGTACCTTGCCCCCACGCTTGTAAAATTCGTCGGCAAAGGAGAAGATCCTGCGCTTTGAAAAGTAGAAATCATTGAGGTTTACATATAGGCAATCACGCGAATCACCATACGTTTCCCGAATAAAGTTGAGCAGAAAGGTGGTTTTTCCTACACCACGAAATCCTTTGATGCCAATTACGCGGGCATTCCAGTCGATCTCATGGTAGAGTTCCCTGGCGATCCAACCATCCCCGGCGTTGACCAAAAGTTTATGTGATTCGAAAAAATGTTCCACTTCAATTCGTTTGAGCAACAAAAATAAGCAGAATTTACGAAATAATGTAATCTCTATGTGACAATTTACATGATCGAGTGCTATTTATACTTCTTAAAAATAGAAGTGTCTAAAGTGAACTAGAGTGAACTAAAGTGCCTAAAGTACTTGCGTGCTAATCTAGATTTTACACCACTAATAACTCATAACCTATAATTAAAAAGTGCCTAAAGTTTGGGGATCCCTCAACTTTAGGCACTTTAGCGCACTTTAGGCACTCTAGGCACTTCCCTAATTGGAGTTCATTGAAATGATAAACTCTTCGTTTGAATTTGTTTTGGAGAGGCGGTCGCGGACAAATTCCATGGCTTCCACTGAATTCATGCCATTGAGGAAATTGCGCAAAATCCATATTTTATCCAGCATTGCTTTCTCAAGCAGCAGATCTTCGCGACGTGTGCTGGAGGCCAGGATGTCGACAGACGGGAATACCCTCCTGTTGGAAAGTTTTCGGTCGAGCTGCAACTCCATGTTGCCGGTTCCCTTGAACTCTTCAAAGATTACATCATCCATCTTGGATCCTGTATCTGTCAAGGCAGTGGCAAGGATGGTAAGAGATCCGCCTTCCTCGATGTTACGCGCTGCCCCGAAAAACCGTTTGGGCTTGTGCAGTGCGTTGGCATCCACACCCCCCGACAGTACCTTGCCGGATGCAGGGGCGACCGTATTGTAGGCACGTGCAAGACGGGTAATTGAATCCAGCAGGATCACCACGTCATGACCACATTCTACCAGTCTTTTTGCCTTCTCCAACACCATGTTGGCAATGCGCACATGGCGCTCTGCTGGTTCATCGAAGGTAGACGAGATTACCTCAGCGTTGACACTTCTGGCCATATCTGTAACCTCTTCAGGACGCTCATCAATCAGCAGGATAATCATATAGACTTCCGGATGGTTGGCGGCAATTGCATTGGCGATGTCTTTCAAAAGCATCGTCTTACCGGTTTTTGGCTGGGCGACAATCAGACCGCGCTGCCCTTTGCCAATCGGGGCAAACATGTCTACAACCCTGGAGGAGATACTGCTGGATTTACCTGCAATGTTGAATTTCTCGTCCGGGAAGAGTGGTGTAAGGTGTTCGAATGGCACCCTGTCACGGATGTACTCCGGACTACGGCCATTGATCTCAACCACTTTTACCAGGGGGAAATATTTTTCACCCTCCTTGGGAGGACGGATAATGCCATGCACCGTGTCACCAGTTTTCAAACCAAATAGTTTGATTTGAGACTGTGAAACGTAGATGTCATCCGGGGAGGTAAGGTAGTTGTAATCTGATGAACGCAGGAATCCATACCCCTCCTGCATGATCTCCAGCACACCGGTCTGGTTGATCACTCCTTCAAAATCGTAAGCTTTCTCTGCCTCCTTGGCCTCCATCGGCTTTTGCTGGGTAGGTTGCTGCCCATTTCCGTTTTTTGGAGGGAATGATTGATTGGATTGGTTGGAGGTAAACTCTTTCTTCTGGATATTTTTGATAATTGGCGGCCTTTTCTCCTCGGAACGGGTCTCTGTACTTTCGCCTTCCGTTTTTACAGGTATTCCCTCTTCTGCTTCGGCGCTCTCATCCGGAGTCGTTGTTACAGAACTAACCGAAAGTATTGCAGATTCGCTGCGCAAAACCCTGGGTCTTCTTTCTTTGTGATTGACAGCCTCTTTTTTCGCCTTATCCCCCTTGTGGTGGAAGGGCTTTGTGGCAGGAACCTGCTGTTCTGCCACAATTTCATTGTTCGGATCAATAGAAAGCTCTTTTTCCGGAGCGGTAGTCGTCTGGTCTTGATCCATTACCGGAAGAAGAGGTGCCTCTGTATTAGCGGTTTCTCCGGTTTTTTTGACAATACGGATTATTTTCTTTTCGGAAGGTGCCTTCATTTCCACTTTTACCTTGGGGGGTTTTGGGGCTGGCCTTTCGGATGGTGCAGTTTTCTTTTCAGGCGTTGTTACAACAGAATCCCTAATGGCCTGTGTGTCAAGGATAATGTAAATAAGGTCTTGCTTTTTAAAAGACTCAATGCGCTTAATGTTTAATTCTTTGCCTATTTCGCGCAATTCCGGCAAGAGTTTCTTGCTCAGTTCAAGGATGTCGTACATGATTTTTGTTGATTTGTAATCAAAACAGATGTTGCAATAAACAACAAATTGCTTAAGATTTTTATACTATAATAAAATAACTTAGGAAGAGATAACAGGGATATTTTGAAGATACTGTGTCAGATCGCTAATCTTAATCCGCCACAAATGTAGCTATAAGATTTTAATTCGCAAGAATGATATAGCTGAAAAATTAGTTTTTGGAAGCCTATTCGCAGAAAATTGTTAATTTGAAGTTGCAGGAACGGGTATTTTTCATGAAATTTTGTATCAAAAGGCACATTTCAGATAAAAATTAGTTGAAAAGTTACGCTTTTTATTTCCAAGATGATCTTTATTGTAAAATTTCACTAAAAAAATATAAAACATAATTTTTGCTTATCTGGTTTGCTCTTGGCGATACATTGTTTGTCAAGTTAACTTAATATATTTTCCTGGCAGAAACTTGTAAAAGTGGGTGGGAGGATAATAGTTAAATTATTGATTGTCTGATCAAAAAAGTGTTTTTTTATTTCCATTCCTCCTTTTTTTGCCGTAATATTGTTGTAATCTCAATTGTCAAAATTGTCAGTTTTCAGACTGTAATTGGTGCTTCTTATTTTTATTGCCGGAGCGGTTCAAAAGTTAACTTATGAGACAGCTCAGGATTATCAAACAGGTAACCAACAGGGAGGCTGCGTCTTTGGATAAATACCTCCTCGAAATTGGTAAGATCAGGCTACTTAGCAGTGAAGATGAAATCTATTTGGCACAACAAATCAGGGAGGGTAGTCACTCGGCACTGGATGCCTTGGTGAAATCCAATCTGAGATTCGTTATATCGGTTGCCAAGCAGTACCAAAATCAAGGCCTTCCGCTCTCCGACCTGATCAATGAGGGGAACCTTGGATTAATCAAGGCGGCGCAGCGGTTCGATGCCACAAGGGGGTTCAAATTTATCTCCTATGCGGTCTGGTGGATACGACAGGCGATCCTGCAAGCCCTGGCGGAACAGGCCAGGCTGGTGAAACTGCCACAAAACAAAGTCGGTACCTTTAACCGGATCAGCCGTGTTTTTTCCCGGCTGGAGCAGGAGTTTCAAAGGGAACCAACGGCAGAAGAGATTGCTGAGATATTGAAAATGAATGTTTTTTTGGTAGATCAGTCCTTGCATGGTTCAGGGTTTCATCTTTCGCTGGATGCCCCTATATTTGACGATGAGGAAAATGAAAACAGTCAGTATGATTTATATAAAAATGAATTTACACCCAGTCCCGACAATGACTTGTTAGAAACATCCCTTAAAATTGAGATTGAACGACTGTTGTGCAAATTGGATTGCCGTGAGGCAGCCATTCTCTCCTCCTTCTACGGATTAAATGGAAAGCAGGCACTGGCACTTGATGAAATTAGTTTCAAATTTGGATTAACCCGTGAGCGGGTCAGGCAGATCAGAGACACAAGTATCAGAAAATTGAAGAACATCCAATTTCTAACAATTTTAAAACCTTTCCTCGGCTAACATCTAAATTAAACAGGCTATATTTGTTCTTCCAAATTATACCTGTTGTGAAACGATTGATTGCACCCTCACTATTAGCGGCCGACTTTACAAAACTTGGTGAAGAGATCCGAATGATCAATGAGAGCCAGGCAGACTGGATTCATTGTGATGTCATGGACGGAAACTTTGTCCCCAACATCTCATTTGGGATTCCGGTCATTGCGCAATTGAAAAAAGTTGCAGAGAAGCCTGTCGATGTTCACCTGATGATCACCGATCCTGACCGATACCTGGAGCGGTTCAAGGAGGCTGGTGCGGACATTCTTACTGTTCACTACGAAGCTTGCCCGCACCTTCACCGGACCGTGGGAGCCATCCGTGAACTGGGAATGAAAGCCGGAGTGGCACTCAATCCGCACACGCCGGTGCAGATGCTGATCGATATCATGCGTGATGTCGATATGATACTGTTGATGTCTGTTAATCCAGGGTTTGGGGGACAAAAATTTATTCAGGGTAGTTACAAAAGATTGGCTACGCTTCGTCAGATGGTAAATACCCTTTCCCCCGATTGCTTGATTCAGGTGGATGGCGGGGTAAATCTGGATACTGGCAGGCAACTCTTTTTGACAGGAGCTGATGTGCTGGTGGCCGGAAACTTTGTCTTCAGCTCTGCCGATCCAACCGGAACGATTGAGGCATTGAAGAATTGTGCCAATGTCTAATGGTTTGAAATGTTTGAAGGGTCAGAAGTGTTTTAACAGTTTGAGGGACCTGAAGGTTTAAAGTTTGAATTGTTTGGTTTTCATGCTTTCAACTTTTCGCTCATTGACTCATTTTCTCACCTTCTTTCCTTTCAGTACCTATCTTCCCCCATTCTCTCCTTCCGTCACTCTGCCCTTCCATTTTTAGGTCGTACCAGTCATCCTTTTCTCCCGCTCTCCCTCTCCTTTTGCATAGTAAACAGATCTATGCCTGTCTGAAATGAAGCGTGCAACGACCAATGTTTGCACCTTTCACCCCCTCTCCCCTTCTATGAACAAATTTCAATAAATTGTTCGTACCTTTGCCTTACATATGGGGCTGACCGGTTTTGACAGCGGGCAGAAG
>CAZVTL010000187.1:1604-8139 GCA_964630075.1 uncultured Tangfeifania sp. | reverse complement strand
CGGCAAACGGACACAAGATTTATACCGCCATGCTGAAGCAGATGCCGCATTTCTATGTCCATACCGGCGATGTGGAGTATTACGACAAACCCTATCCTTATGCACTCACCGAGGAGTTGATGCGTTTCAAGTGGAACCGCTTCTTCGCCCTGCCCTACCAGCGGCTCTTCTTTACGGAAGTAACCACCTATTTCATGAAAGACGACCACGATGTGCTCCGCGACGATGCCTATCCGGGCATGAGCTATGGTCAGGTCTCCTTCGGTAGAGGGTTGGATATATTCGACAAGGAGCAGTTTCCCTCCAGTGACCAGCTTTACAAAACAGTCAGGTGGGGCAAGAATCTCCAAATCTGGATCATGGAGGGGCGCAACTTCCGCAGCCCGAACAACATGCCCGATGGCCCGGGAAAGAGCATCTGGGGAGCGGAACAGAAAGCCTGGTTGTTCAGTACCCTGAAAGAGTCGGATGCCACCTTTAAGCTGGTCATTGTATCCACTCCCATCCTGGGGCCTGACCGGAAAAACAAGAAAGACAACTATTCCAACGAGGTTTTTAAAACGGAAGGTGATGAGATCCGTCAGGCACTGAATCAGTACAATAATCTGGTGATCGTAAACGGCGACCGCCATTGGCAATATGTGACACACCCCAAGGAGACCAACTTGTGGGAATTTGGCTGCGGACCGGGCTCTGACTCACACGCCGAAGGTTGGCCCCCGAAAGAGGTTCGGCCGGAACACCGTTTCCTCCGCGTCAAGGGAGGCTACCTTTATGGTACCACCAAAAGCGGTGAAAACGGGAATACCCAGTTGACACTGCAGCATTGCGATGTGGATGGCAACGTTGTCCACGAGGAAGTTTTCAATGAGAAGTACAACTGACAATTTCTTTTTTTCTTAGCGCGCTTTGCGTCTTTGCGCGACACATTGTCAAACAAGAGATACTTAGCTGTCTGCAAACAATTGTTACTGCTCTACTTCGCGTTATCGGTTCCGGCAATACTTCCGGCAAAACCGTTAGACCTTCATCAACTGAAGTCACCAATCATTTTCCGCGGCAACGAACACAGTGCCTACCGGGAAACCTGCAGGCCAAATACCTGATCTTCTTTCAAGGTAGTGGACCGCTAACAGAAAAACAGGGCGATTTTGACAAAAACCCCTCGATAGGAATCGCCTGGAGCAACGACCTGATCAACTTGGAGTGGCCACAAAAACAAAGGGAGTAATTGAATCGGTTTCAATTACTCCCTTGTTTTTATATTGATTTCAAACTATCAATTAAACAGGTATTTTATACCAAACATCATTTGCCATCTAGATCCAAGACCAGTAGAGTTCTGGTATGGCTGTGTAAACGGTGTCGTGCCTGTCTGGAATGGATAGGAGAAGGATGGAGTTTTTCCATCGGCTGCCAGGCCTTCATACCTCAAGAAGTTGGTAACCGTAGGAATTTTAACAACACCCCAATCCCTGTTGACAAAGTTTCCTGCATTGATCAAATCCAATGATAGCTTAATTGCGTGTGATTCTTTACCAAATTTCATATTTATCTCCTGGGTAACATTCAAATCCAATTTGCTATAGTAAGGTGCCACAGCTGCATTTCTATGTGCATATTCGCCTCTGTGCGTATTCAGATAAGTTGAATTAGAGATCAATGCATCTACCTGTGACCAGATTTGTGCCGCAGTTCTTGTATCCGTAACACCTGTTGTGCCTGTTCCCAAACCGCCTGATCCAACTTTTACCAGGTTGATATCTGCTATGGTCTTTGGAATATAAATCAAGTCATTACCCGTGTTACCATCACCATTCAAGTCACCATTGTAAACATAAGAATTCACCCCATTGTTGGCCAGTTCATAGATTGCACCAATGGTTGTTGAAAGATTTTTGCCCTCTTTGATTTTATAGGCAAAGTTCGCAATAACCCTGTTTGGCATATAATAGGATGCAAAACCTAAATTGGCAGCATTTGGATCATGGTTGGAAACTGCTGCCGCACTCCACAAGGAAGAGGCCGTTGATCCGCCTTCTGCAGTATTCTTGGATACTGAATGGGTGTACGCTGCACCATAGGCCAAATTTCCTGTGTTTCTTTGAACCTTAAACGTTAAAGTGTAAACATAGCCCTGATTGGTGTTGCTCATTAAAATGGCATTGCCAATATTGGGATTTGCCAATGTTGCACCACCAGCGCCATAATAGTATTTGTTCGTATTGGCGACAGAAGTTAAGAAACGGGTTCTCTTATCAACACCTGCCAAACTAAAACCATTTGCTTCGTTTAAGTTGACATTGGAATAATACACAGCATTGATATCCTTTGTATAAGTGTATTCAGCACCTACAACCCAACCACCTTTGATTCTTTTATCTACAGCCAAAGAGGACTTCCATGCGGTAGGATATTTGAAATCATTGGCAACCAAAGCAGTACTGTAAGAGGTGTTTGGCGCTCCTGCCGTTGGCCTGTAAGCGTTAGGATCCGCATTGAATGCTCTGTTGGCAGCTGTGAATGAACCAAATTGAATACCATTGTTCGAAGCCTGGTTAGAGATCCAAACGAATGGCGGAGGGCCTGCAAAAATACCTGTACCCCCTCTGACCTGCAATGTCTTGTCACCATTGGGATTCCAGTTGAAACCCAATCTGGGTGAAATAATGACATTGTTCATCGGTGCATCACCAATATTATAGGTTACACCATCTTTGAATTTTAATGCATCAAAATATGGATTGTCAGTCATCGCTTGTTTGTAGAACGTTTCATCAATTCTCAAACCATAGGTAAGTGTAAAGTTGTTTGATACTTTCCATTTATCTTGTACGAATTGGGATAACTCTGTTGAACCGGCATAGGCCCAGGGGAATTCACCGCCAGGTAATGCTGAATACTGTAAGTAATAGGACCTGGCATTTGCAACTCCGTTTTTGGCTGAATTATAGAAATCAGTCAAACTGTTAAATTGGTAAACACCTTGATAACCTGGTGCAAATGCGTTTTGATATTTCTTAATTGAATTCTGTGTACCTATCGTAATTTCATGAGCACCTTTGTAATAAGTCAAGATGTCATTCAATTGGTAAACATTGGTATTCAATTTGTTGTTGTAAGTGTACATCTCATAGCCAAAAGAGGTATAAATGTTGCCATTGTTTAAAATATCAACCAATGGCAAGGTTTCACTGTTGGAGTGAGGAGAACGGAAATCTCTCAACGCCGTAAACCCAACTTGTATTTTGTTTGACAGACTATTGCTAAAACGGGTATTCAATTCTGCAATTAAGATGTTAAAGTTGTTGTTGATTACATATCCACTGCCGAAGAAAGGCATTGAAAAGGTACCGGGTTGCCCGCCTGTTACCTGGCCACTTCCTGGTCTTGATGTGGAGGCAAATTGGTCTGCAAAAGATTTCAGGTAATTGTACTTGATGGTAAAAGTGTTCTTTCCATTGATATTCCAATCCAATTTTGCGGTAATCTTGTCAGAGTAAGTTTTGAAGGTGTAGCCTTGAAATGCACCCGGATCATATCCGAACTTACTTTGCAGGAAATTGGATAAAGCAGTTAGGGTATCCGCATTTGCTTGTGAATAGTTTCCCCCGGCAGCGTGCGAAGCGTCAGATGCCAGCAAAGAAGTCGCCGGAGCATCTTGCCTTACTCGTTCAGCACTTACGAAGAAGAACAATTTGTTTTCTACAATAGGTCCACCCAAACTAAATCCCCTGATCTTATAATCAAAAGGAGTTTTTGCTACAGTCGTTGGTCCAACTTCGTATCCCAAATAATTTTCATTTCTCGAATATTGGTAAACGCTACCCTTGAAGGTATTGGTACCACTTTTGGTCACAGTATTAATACCTGCTCCGGCAAATCCACCCTGTTTTACATCATAGGGAGATACGTTGACCTGAATTTCTTCAATAGCATCCAATGAAATTGGCTGTGCAGCTGTTTGCCCACCGAGGATGGAGGATAAACCGAATGAATTGTTAAAATTTGCCCCATCCACTGTCATGTTGTTGTATTGGTTGCTTCTGCCACCAATATTCAATCCATTTGAGGTAGGTTCCAATTTTACAAAATCCTGAATGGAACGGTTAATTGTCGGTAAACGATCAACTTGAGTTCTGGTAATCAGCTCCTGAGAACCCATTCTAGAATTGTTGAAAGTCTTGTCATTTGAAGATTTGACAACAACTTCACCCAAAAGCGTTGCAGCATCGGTTAATAAAAAATCTTCTTTGAAAACCTGACCCAAATTCAAAAATATATCTCCCCTTGTTTCTGGTTTATAACCTACAAAAGAAGTTGTTAAAGTATATGGTCCGCCAATTTTCAAGTTAGGCAAATTGTAACGTCCATCGCTACGAGTGGTGGTCATATACTTTGTACCAGTAGGAACGTGGACTGCTGTTATGATAACATTTGGTACAGGAGATTTACCTTCTAAAATTGTTCCTGAAATTTCAGAAGTTGTCTCCTGTGATCTTGCTATTAGGGTGAACAGAATCAGCACGACCACCAACATCATTCTTTTTAATTGTTCCATAATTTGTAAATGTTAATTATTAAATATCTCTTAATCAATACCTTAATAGTTCCTGACTTGGCAAGTCAACTTAACAACGAGTAAAAGCCAAATCAAAACCGGTAGACAATCCTGGCAATTTTCTCCCGCTTAACCGTTCCGGATTGCTTTTTCATGTATACTTAATATGGCTCCAATGGTTTACATATTTTTCATCTTTTAATCATTTTTTAACATCTTTGAAACAACAGTCCAACCATGGTTGATATTTGGCTGAAAAACCAAACGGATACAATTCAAAAATCATTAAATTTGTTTTCCATTCACAATCATATCTTAAAAAACTGTATCACTAATCGCCCCCTGTGGGTACAAAATTCAAATCATGAAGAGAAACATTTTTCTAACATTCACACTGCTTGTAGCTATCCTAATCAACGCTCCTGCCTTTTCACAAGAGGTCAACAAACTGACCAAGAAGGAACAAAAAGAGGGTTGGACACTGCTGTTCAATGGCAAAAATTTTGATGGCTGGAGACAGTGCAACGGTACAGCAATGCCAGCCAACTGGGTCATCGAAGAGGATGCCATGAAGGTCTTTACCGCTGCGGATAAAAATCCAGGCCAGGGCTCCAACGGCGACATTCTTTTCCCCGGGAAAAAGTACAGGAATTTTGAATTGTCCATCGACTGGAAAGCCAGCAAGGCAGCCAATTCCGGAATCTTCTACAGTGTCAGGGAAGTCCCCGGCAAGCCAATTTATTATGCCGCTCCCGAAATCCAGGTACTCGACAATGCCGACGCCAGCGACAACAAACTGGCCAACCACCTGGCCGGCTCCCTTTACGACCTGCTTCCTTGCGATCCAAAAACCGTCCATCCTGCCGGCCAATGGAATACCTGTGTAGTGAAAGTCAAAGATGGCCTCGCCATCCACTACATGAACGGAACGGAAGTTTGCAAATACACTTTGTGGACACCCGAATGGGATGCCATGGTGGCCAAAAGCAAATTCAAAAGTTTCCCCGGTTGGACCGAAGGAATCGCCAAAGAGGGATTCATCGGCCTGCAGGACCACGGCTACGCGGTCTGGTTCCGCAACATCAAGATCCGGGAGCTGTAGTTAGTTTAAATGTTTGAAGGGTTGGAAGGGTTTGAAATGTTGATACCCGCAACATTTCAAACCCTTCCAACTTTATAAACCCTTCAAACAAATTTACCCCGTCTTTATTTGGGGAGAAGCTAATTCTTCGTTACCCCGTAATGTCCCGTCAGAATATATTTAAACGACTTTAGGTCAGGCAAACCCTTTAACGAGCTAACCTGAGCCGGGGTATCCATGTTGAACTTATCCAGGAAGGGGGCTGCCCTCCCCGCATCCACGATGAGGTTATCCCCCGTCACCAGGTAATCGCTGCCAACCACATAGCAAACCGAGCCGGGGGTATGGCCGGGCGTGTGAATCACCTTGATGTTCAATCCATCAATCGTCAGCGTGTCGTTGCTGTTGAGCAAGATGTAAGGGCCATATTCCCAATGCATCTTAAATGGTGCAACTTTGGCCGTCTGACCGTTGATCATCTGCTCCTCCTCCTTGTGCAGGTAGATCTTCGGCATGTTGAAAAGCCCGATGGCCCCGGTGTGGTCGCTGTCGGCATGGGTCAGCAGGATGGAGGTAATCTGCCCCGGCGCAATTCCCAACTTCTTCAGTTCAGCCGATACCGACTTCTGGCTGAATCCTGCATCCACCATCAGATATCCCTCCTTGCCCCTGAAAACAAAGGCATTGACAAAATTGTCCCGGATACTGAAAACCGAATCGTTGAGCGCTGCAGTAGGGACAGGCGTCATATCCTTGATACCCAATCGATAATTGAGGTAAAACCCGGCACCAGCCAAAAGCAGCAAACCCAGTAAAATTCCCAAACTCCACAGGGTTATCCTAACAATTTTTCCCATAGTCAAATTATTATTAATAAACTACAACAAATTCAA
>CAZVTL010000187.1:0-1594 GCA_964630075.1 uncultured Tangfeifania sp. | reverse complement strand
ACCATCATCTCGCTCGAAGCAGGATCCGTGGCGTATGAGTTTAAAGATGGTCCCTATGATCCCATCGATGATAAAAATTTCGCACCCTGGGCGCCAAAGGAAGGAACCCCCGAGGCAGGAGAATATTTAGCCAGACTGTTGGCAACGATGGAAAGTTTTCTGCCTTAATACCAATCAAAACGTTTTCAACACAATAGACACATAGATTCACAATAGTGGCTATGTGCAAATTGGGGTGAAAAAACTATATCCATTATTATCGATTATTTAAAATCCACATCCACCACCACAATCTCCGACTTCCCTGTGGTCCTGACCGGAGGGCCCCACAGCATAATCCCGCTGCTGACGAAAAAATGGGTATTTTCAATTTTCTCATAACCCCAGCCAATCCGGTAAATTCCGGCAATAATCAGGTTCAACGGGAACAACTGTCCGTTGTGCGTGTGACCCGAAAACTGTATATCCGTCATGGTTTTGCTGTTTTCAATGATATTGGTAGGCCGGTGATCAACCAGAATGACTGGCAGCGAATCTTTGACCGACCTCAACAACTCCACAGTGGACATTCTCTCCCTGTACCGGTCGTCCAATCTCCCTGCCAGATGGAAAGAGCGGCCAATCACGGCCACAGAGTCACACAAAACCTGCATGCCTGCCTTGTCGAAGAAGTGTCCTTTTAACTGGGCACCAAACGATTCATGGTTGCCAAGCACAGCAAAAACACCATATTTGGGATGAATCTCCCGGAGGATTTTTGCAATCCGGTCCATCTTTCCGCCATCTCCCCTCCCTTCGACAATATCACCGCCATAAATCAGCAGATCAGGCTCGATCGCAGCAATTCTAGCAGCGAACTGCTCCACAAAATGAATGTCTGTCTGGGTTTTCAGGTGGAAATCCGATGCAAAGGCAATCTTCAGGTGACCGATATCTGAAGCCTTTTTAGGCACCTCGATCCGGTATTCAGAAGTACGGATCGTCTTGAAGTTAATTGCTCCCGAAAATACTACGCCTGCTGACACCAATAGAAAACCCGACAAACAGGAGGCTTTAAAGCGGGTAGTGCCCCTCACTTCAGCAGAAACCAGCTTCGCAAACCGGTTGACCAGCAGAAAAAGGTCAAAAAGCAGCACCGACAAGAACAAATAGAGGTAAAAAGGCAAAAAATAGCTGGCGATCCAGGATAGGATCTCATAGCCAAATCCATCTTTACCTGCGGAATAGAAGCTTACAAACGGATAGATGGCGATTAACAGCAAATAGACCAGGGCATACTGTACCCGGTACCCCTTCTGTATAAAATGCTTGCCTATCCTAAAGAACAAATAGACATTCGGAACAACAAAAGCAAGGGTGAAAATGACGTGAAACATATTAACCGGCTTTGGTTTTAAGTATTGCGTAAAAGATAATGTCTTATTTCTTCTTTGCGTCCATTGCGTTCTTTGCGCGAAACAACTACAAATTGCCCAAGACTCAATAAATATAAGCTACAACATTACATTGTTCTTAATACTCAAGCATTGAAAAACTAAAAATGTCTTATTTCTTCTTTGCGTCCATTGCGTTCTTTGCGCGAAACAACTACAAA
>CAZVTL010000186.1:0-8240 GCA_964630075.1 uncultured Tangfeifania sp. | reverse complement strand
CCAGCAACCCGGAAGAAATCAGCCGCATTCGCTTTTGATAGCTTGCATTGTCTGTAATGGTGATTTTGTCATCCTCAAATACCAGGCTCCCTTTCCTAAGTTCGAATGTATTTTTCATTGTTTATGTTTAATTAAATCGGTGAAAAAAGTCAAACATTTACCTAAATTCCCTTACCGCATTTACAAAGGCCTGCAGATTCTCGGTAGAAACATTTTGGGGAATTCCTCCGCCACAAGACCAGATCATTCTGCTGTGGTCAATGGCCTCCCTCATCATGGCTTGCGCGGCACGATATACCTCTTCCGGGTTCCCGGCAGCCAGTACATCCCTCGGAGGCAGATTCCCGATCAGCGCAACCTCCGGTCCGACCAATTCACGCATTTGATTGATTGGATGATCAAAGGCAAAATTGAAGAGGTTGACCCCCATCTCTTTCAGAAAAGGGGCACAGGTCAATCCAAATGCATCGTTGTGAAAGAAGCTTATTTTTGATTCGATGGCGCCAAAACATCTTTTGATATAAGGCACAACAAACTCCCTGCACTCATCTTCACCAACAAAACCTACAATATCATCCAGCAACAATACGCCCTCAATGGAGGGAAAACATGCCTTCTGGTATTGAATCCAATCCTCAATAAACCTGGTAATTTTCTCCATCAACAGGTGTGCCTTATCTGGATCCAGGGCCAAAAGAAGCATAAATTCGGAGGTTCCCATCAGAAAAGTGGCGATGTTCAGCGGACCACGTGTCACGGCAAATTTGATCTGATGCCCCTTCTCCCTGAGGGCAGGCTCCATCAATCGCAGTCTATTGATCATAAATGGGAGCAAACCATCACTGGTTACATTGGGTTGTGGCAGCCTTGCAATATCGTCATCGGAAAGAATGACCCTTTCGGCATGCGGAAGATTGGCTTCGTACCAAACAGACCTTGCTCCAAAAGCAGAGGGTTCGGTACACATACCATATTCGGACCAAAACCCAGGCAGGAAGGTTATTTCCGGGAATGCATCAATCACCTTTAGGTTGGTTTTCAGCCAAATATCATCTGAAGAATAATAATCGAGGGTGGAAATTCCAGCCCATCCGGGTAGCCAGGGACTATCGATGATAAATCCCAGCGCTTTTTTATCCTCACTCTTTCCTTCAACTACTGCCAGCAAGGCTTCCCACTGCTTACCTGTCATTCTATTTTCTTAATTTTAACTTCAAATATAGCTTTTAAACGCCATGAGAAGGCACAGCATGAGGGCAAAAATTTGAATTTTTATTGTGCCGCTTTTTTGAAGTAGATTTCAGCATTTTTACTGTAAATTTTATCAATGACCACCCTGGGGAGCTGCAACCCCTTCAGTTTCTTATCTGGGAAATCCTTGAATGCCATTGCTGAATCTGTGGCAAGATAGATCCAATGATTCATCCAGGTTTTCTTCATTCCGTCGCAAACAGCTCCATGATTCGTACTCTTTTCATCAACAGACATATCAGTACCATACAGCACACGATTTTGGTATTTGATCAGGAAATTTCTTACCCGCTCCCTGTCATTGGAGGATTGGAATTGCAGATGACTCATCCGCGCGGCGATGTCTACCTTTAAGTGAGGATACTTGTCCAAACTCTTGGACAAAACCTCCGTGCTCCACTCTTCGCTGGCCAGATGGGCCCCGATAAAATCCAGCCTGGGATGTTTCTGCAGCAGATGATTGCGTGCGGAGATCTGATTCTCGTACGAAGGTGCCTCAGGATGAAGGTACATATGGTACTGGGGATGGTTAACAAAGTAGCGCTTGTCGTTGGGGGTTGTCATTTGTTCTGCTGGCAGCCAGCAATTTTTAGGCTCCCCCAAATGCGCTAAGAGGGGAATCCGTTGGTCCTCCAAAAGAGCGTAAATGGGGTCAAAGGCAGTATGGTCTGCCATCACATATTTTCCTGATTTGTCGAGCTGTGACATCCCAATATTTTTCCAGATCTTCATGCCAGAAGCACCGGCCTTCATGCACTTTGCTATCTGCAAAATGGTTCTTTTTTCAAATCCCGGCGATTCAAAACTGTCTACCGGGAACGTTCCGAAAAATGCAAATTGGTCAGGGTACAGTTTTTTTAGGAGACTGGTAATTTCGAACTGCCCATCAATGGACCTTCCGGCATCCACATTGACAGAAACTAATCTGAAGTTCAGGGAATCTGCGTATTGCAGGTAGCTGGCATCTGAAGTGTTGTAGTGAAAATGCATATCTGTTTTGGGTACTGTCTCAAAATCATTGGTTGAGTAATGGTCCATTTTACTTTCCATGGCTGTTGATTGAACTGCTTTGGTACTATTTCCAATTATGCTGAAACTAAGAACGGCCAACCCTGCAAAGAGCAAAAAGACCGTCACAAGTATAATCCTTTTGAAAGGCTTCATTCCAAATATTTTTTAGACCTGACAGGTGGCAAACCTGACAGGTTTGAAAATACGAAAAAAAGTCGTAACTTATATAGGTTAAATCATTGGAGTTGCAAAAGATAGAAAAGTTGGTTTTTGGCAGTTATTACCACATTTACAACCGAGGCATCAATAGCTGCAACATATTCAAAGAGCCTGAAAACTATGAATATTTTTTGGGACTGTATGATCATTATATCGGTCCGGTAGCTGATACTTTCGCATGGGTTTTGATGCCCAATCACTTTCACTTCATGGTAAGAATCAAGGAAGAAGATGAAATTGCTGCATTACACCTGACAGGTTTGAAAAACCTGTCAGGTGTAAAACCTCCCCACCAGTATTTCTCCAATTTCTTCAATGCCTACTCCAAAGCCATAAACAAACGCTTTTTAAGACATGGAGCCTTGTTCGAAAGACCATTTAAACGGAAAATGGTCGATCATCCTGCTTACCTGAAACAGGCCATTCTTTATATCCATGACAATCCTGTTCATCATGGGTTTTGCGACCACCCCTTGGATTATCCCTGGAGTAGCTACCTGACCTGCATTTCAGTTTCACCATCCAGATTACACCGCGAAACCGTTGTAGGATGGTTCGATAATATCGCCAATTTTAAATATCTGCACAATCAAAAAATTAAAGTCGAACCAATCGAAGGTTGGATTCTCTAAACTTGACCTATCAAACCTGACAGGTTAGGAACCTGTCAGGTCTGAATAAAAAAAACATTAAATTTACAGTCTGCCACATTGTAATTCTCGATAGAAATGAACTTCTAAACTTAGAAAATATGTTAAGAATCATCAGTCGAATCACCCTCTTGGTCATCCTATTTACTGGACTGCAATCAAGTAACGCCTTTGCTCTACAGCCCAATGACAAAACAATCAAGGTATTGATCTTAAGCGGCTATGGCAACCACGAATGGAAGAAAACGACACCCATTCTCATCCGGATTTTTGACGAATCAAAGCTATTTGTTACGCAGGTTAATGAAAAACCTGAATCATTGACCTATGCTGAATTGAAAAAATACAACCTGGTGGTTTGCAATGCCAATACCTGGCCCGACAACAACCTGCGGTTAAGCCCCCAATGGGAAGCAGATTTCACAAAGTATATCAACGAAGGCGGCGGTGCACTCTTCTTTCATGCCGGAGCTTCCTCATTTTACGGTTGGGAGGACTTTTTCCGCATCGGAATCGGAAGATGGGGAAAAGAGACCAACCACAACGCACCTGTGGTGGCCAAATTGTATGGCATGGATCAAAAGCATCCCATTACAAAAGGGCTGAAAGGATTTCAGATCATGGACGAGATTTGGGAGAATACGGAACTTTACCCCGGGGCAAAAGCCATCGGATCGCTCAAGGCTGCCAATTCCAAAGATGGTCATCCGATCGATGAGCCAGCCATCTTCGTCAATCAGACAGGAAAGGGTCGCAGTTTCTTCACCATCCTCGGGCACGATGAACGTGCTCTGGTCAATTCTGGTCTCAAAGCGCTCCTGTTACGGGCAGCGCAGTGGTGTGCCGGCAGGGAAGTGACCATCAGTGCTCCTGCAGAGATAGATCTGAATAAGATCAACCGTAAACCGGTATACAAGTGGAACGAGACAGATACTACCCTGGCGTTGGTCAATAACAAAGATGTAGTCTGGCAATTTAACTACAACGACCGTTTCCGGAAACCCTATTTTCATCCACTTGCCGTTAACAACATAGTGGTCACGAGCCTCTCACCTCCCGATCATCCGTGGCACCTTGGATTGTGGTTCAGCTGGAAATACATCAACCATGTTAATTATTGGGAATATATGAGCGGAAAGCAGTCGGCCAAAGCAGGTTACCGGTCGGAAGGTGCCACCGAAATTGTGAAAAAAGAGATTACACGGCATCCCGATTTTTCGGCTCATATCAAGTTATGGATCAATTATCACCCGCAGGAAGGAGGAAACGTGATGACAGAAGAGAGGAGTTACCACGTCTCTGCACCTTCTAAAAATGGCAATTATGAAATCACCCAGGACTACCAATTTAAAGTTGTGGCAGATAGTGTCGTTCTGAACAGGACAATTCCTGCGATCAGGGGAGGACGGATCCAGGGTGGATATGCCGGGATCTCTTGTCGTTTCAACCAGGACTTCACCTCACCAGAAATCCGGAATCCAGTGGACAGCGCCATTTGCCAAAAATGCAATTGGCAATACTACGGTTTTCTGAGTCTGTCGGGGAAACGGGTTGGCATGAAAATCGAGCTGGATCCGCAACATAACTTTCAAACCTGCAGGTGGTATGTGATCAACGATCCGCTGATTCCTTTCTTCTTCTACAGTCCGGGTGTGGTCTTTGATGACAAAGTAACTTTCAGAAAAGGGGAAAACTTCAGACTGAAGTACCGTATACAAATGATGGAAGGGGAAGTTAAGTTAGGAAGTGACTAATGTGAACACAAGTCATTTTAGCGCAGTTTATTTCATATTGTTTGGCCCATGCTGCTTCTGTAAATTTGGGGTGTTCTTTGAAAATGGCGTTTAAAAACGGTGGTGAAATATTGTGGTGAGGAAAATCCACATTGAAAAGCAATTTCAGTTGAAGACATCAACGGGGCATTCAACAGCATTTCGGCAGCCTTGCGCAGCCTTAATTTATTGATATATTCCATTGGTGTACAATTCGTTATTTCCAGAAAATATTGGGTGTACCGGGTAGTACCGAGCCCACAATGTGAAGCCATACCAGAAAGTGTCCAGGGTTCATCGCAATGACTTTCCAGTGTTTTAAGAAATAATTTGACAGTCCTTTTTGACTCAGTAAGTCCTTCATTTAATTCTATCTTTCCTTCCTGAAAATGTTCCAGCAAAGCGATCAGCAGGGCGTTCAATAAAACACGGAGTTTCGATTCACTTGATTTCCCGTTACTTTCCCTGATCACTTTTCCTATTTTGACAAAACAATCTTTTAATTCAGGTGTCGCTTTCCAGACTGGTTGTTCATTGTGCCTTAAATAAACCGTTAATTTCTTAAGATCCTTAGGATTTAGTATGATCCAATCGGGCCAATTCCATTCCTGATGAGGATGCCGGACACCAACATCCAGAATGAACCAATGAAGTTTGCTTATTTCAACATGAGGGCAGCCTATTTTATGACTAATCCATGGACGGGTAATGGTCAATTGATTCGGTGCAAGATCATATTTGCAGTTTTCGAGGTAAAAGGAAAGTTCTCCTGATTCCAGGAAGCAAATCTCAATTCCTTCGTTGGTATGCCAATCCAATCCCCACTCCTGATGCTTCTTGATATTCCAATATCCAATGTTCTTAACTCCGGGAAGTTCCGAATTGGCAAGTCTTCGGCCAGGATAGGCATCCCGGGCAAGGGTTGTTAGCTCCAACTGACCCTTTTCTGCGGCTTCCCTTAACAGATTGCAATTATCGGCCTTGTAAATAAGCGCTCCACCGGGATCATAAAATTTTGCCCGTCTTTGCATTTTCAAATAATTTTATTCACTGAAAGATTTTAAACAATTTTTTCATCAACAGGACTTACCTTTACCATTGTTCAGGCAACACAACCAACGAAACAGTGAGCTTTTGGCAAATATATATAAATCTAATTTACTAGATCAAAATGGCAATAAAAGTAGGATGTTTTGCATTGATTAGTCCATTCAGTTTGTTGGAAAATCAATTGGACCAGATTAAAAACTGGGGATTCACCTGTGGTGATTTAACAGATAATTCTGATGGCGCCTGTTTGGGTGTGGAATATGGTTTTACGGCTCTGGCAAGTCTTGATGCCAACCCTTTCGATATAAAAAGGATGTTTCAGGTGAGAGGTCTTGAACTTTCGAGCGTTTGCGCCCATGCAAATTTACTTGATCCGGCTTCTCCTGCCAGATATGGTACTGCTCAAATTATAAAGGCGGTAAAAATGGCCGCTGCAATTGGTGTTAAGCATGTGATTACGGCTGAAGGTGAGCCCAAAACCCCTTTCGGCAAAAAACTGACCAATGCAGAAGCTATATTTTCAATTGCAGAAAAATTATATGAACCACTGCGGTACGCGCAAGACTATGGTGTAAAGATTCTAATCGAACCTCACGGACATATCACGGACTCTGTTCAACTAATGGGGGAAGTATTGGACAGGTGTAATTCGGATGCACTGGGCATTAACCTGGATACCGGAAATTTATGGTTGGGTGGAGGAGATTCCATCGAGATGATTGCAAAATTTGGTTCAAAAATAGAACATGTTCATTGGAAAGATCTCCCCCCTGAAATGGAAGGGAAGCGAGGCACCCAGTTTGGATGCGGTATGTCACTCACTGCGTTGGGTGATGGCATCATCAACATTGAAGCCATTTACCACGCGTTGGTAAAGGCAGGTTTTGACGGTTATTCAACGCTGGAAATAGCAGGTGAAGAAGCAGTTTTAAAAAGTTTCAACTATCTTAAAGGACTCGGTGCAGTTTAAACCAACAGTAGTACAATTAAACTTAATCCAACTAATCATGAAAAAAGATCATTTGAACCAGAAAGCGATATCCCGCAGGCATTTTGTCAGGTCTTCCGCAACAGGCCTGATCGGTGCAACTTTGCTGCCAACTGTGCTGACCTCCTGTTCCAACCACAAGGGAGCCAACGACCGGATGGTGATTGGCCATATCGGCGTGGGCTCAAGGGGGACCGACGAATTGATGAACTATTTCGTTCCCTTGCGGGAAGCCTTGAATATTGCAGTTTGTGACACCTTCAAAGATCGCCGCGAAAGTGCCGCCCAAAGAATCAACGCTTTCTACAAAGAAAACCAGTTCACCAATGAAGTGTGTAAGCCATATCCGGAGATGGATGAATTGCTTGCACGCAAGGATATTGATGCCGTTCACATTACCACGCCGGATCACTGGCATGTTTTGGCTGCCATCAAAGCGGCGCGGGCAGGCAAGCACATCATGCTGGCCAAGCCACTTGGTCTGAGCTATCCTCAAAACCTTATCCTGGCGAAGGAATTGAAAAATAATGACGTAAGGTTTCACTATGGAACCCAGCAGCGTTCATTCGAACACATGCAACTGGGTTTTAACCTGATTCGTGATGGTGCCATTGGTGAAATTGAACGGGCAGACGTTTGGGCACCCAGCAAATTCCCGGTTACAACCCCACAATGCACGGAAGTTCCGGTACCGGAAGGATTTGATTTTGAGCGGTGGACCGGACCGGCTCCAATGAGACCCTACTGTCCGGAACGGGTTACCAATGTCGGTTCCTGGTTTACCAACGACTACAGCATCGGCTTCCTGGGTGGCTGGGGAGCACATCCGCTCGATATACTGGTATGGATTTTAAAGGATAAAGTAAAAGGAGGCTACAGTTGTGAAGGATCAGGAGAATTTTGGCCGAAAGGAGGTTTGTATGACAATGTGCTGACCTGGGATATCAAATACAGGTACCAGAACGGTTTTGAATTGCATTTTGTCAGTATAGAGAATGCATCCAAAGAAATGCTGGAACAGCGCAAGGTAAAAGAAGGGAATGGCACAACCTTCTATGGTACGAAAGGCTGGATTTCATTGAGCAGATCATCTGCTGAATCAAATATTCCTGAAATAGATGCCAAACTGAACAATTTCCCAAAAAATGACAAAGGAGCACTTAAGAGCGAGAACAATACGATGGGAAAAAGGTTTATCTCGGTCATCAGGAAGAATGAACCCGAACTCTGTCCGCTGGATGAAGCCATCCTTTCAGATACCATCAGCCACATGGGCGATATCACCATCCGCACCGGCCG
>CAZVTL010000185.1:0-8262 GCA_964630075.1 uncultured Tangfeifania sp. | reverse complement strand
CATTAAAACGAAATCGGCACCAGAAACCAGAATCAATGGTTTGGAATACAACCATTGGATTGCCGAATTGATGTCGCTCTCCCAAGGGGTTGTTCCCGGCGATGGAGTCAAATCATTTGGCAAATACTTCCAGGCTGTCAACATGGAAGGACCCTCCGAAATTGCGGCCACAATAACCCCTTATGGAAAGGGGGTCATCGCTGCGACCCACCTGGAGCTGGGAAAAGCTTCAGCAATCCGTTCTGCCCCGGTTCACCGCGATTTCCTGGCGGCCTTGATGCGGGAGATCTTTCCCAATCCCATGGTTAAGGTGACCGGTTCTCATTATGTGGATGTTACGCTAAACAGAAAAGGGGAGGCATTAATTTTGAACTTGGTCAATACCACGGGGCCGCACGACAACGAAAAGGTAATGGCCTTCGATGAAATTACTCCTGTTGGACCGCTTCAAATTGAACTAAAATTGACGAAAAAGCCAAACAAAGTAATGCTTCAACCGGACAATATCCCAATGCAATATACCTACCGGGAAGGTGTATTGCATTGTTCGCTCCCAATGCTGGAAATTCATTCCATGGTAGTGATAGAATAAATTATTTGACCCACGCTTAAAAATTTCGAACAAAAGAGCGATTTTTGTGTTTCTATATTAATTCTTAAAATTGAACATTATGAAGTTGATCAGAAGCTTGAAAATCACCATTGTTTCAATGCTTGCTCTTTTTCTAACAGTAACTTCCAATGCACAGGAGGTGGGTATCAGGTTGGGGAATAACTGGGGCAACCACGCAGCAATTGACGCTGTTTTTAGTGCAGGTCAATTCAGCAGAATCCATGCTGACCTCTCCTTTGGGGGCGGAGTAAGTGCCGAAGCACTGTGGAATTTTATTTACAAGCCCATTGGAACCGAAGGCTTTCAATGGTATGCTGGGGTAGGCGCCTCTATATTCATTGGAGCAAGTACCAAAAATGACAACTCTTCCAATTTTAGTTTGGGTGTTCCCGGTGAGATCGGGATTGAATACCGTTTCAAAAAAGCTCCGCTGGCACTCGCAATGGATTGGAGACCGGTATTCGTTTTACTTCAGACCACCACCTTCAGTGCAGGGGAATTTGGTCTTAACTTCAGGTACTGTTTTGGTAAATAGTATGGATGGTTGCGAATAGTTCACTGATACCCAGACCTGAAATATAAATTTTTGTTAATTTATGACATTATGAGACATACTACTTATTTCCGGTTTGGGTATCTTTTTTTAACACTTGCGCTTTGGTCACTGTTTTTTAGTTGCCAGAAAGACCCTGAAACGACACCACCTGCAGAAACCACTGTAAAATTTCTTGGGCACAAAGGTAGCGGAAACTCCTCGTCGAATCCTTCTGTGATTGAAAACACTCTTCCTGCAATTCAAAAGGGTATAGAAACCCTCTCAGGGGTTGAGCTTGATCTGCAAATGAGTCTGGATGGCACCCTGTGGTTGTTTCACGATACCAATCTGGCAACTTCCTCCTGCACTTCCATGCCTTCCAAAACGATTATCCTGTCCAGCGATACAGACATTTCAAAAATAAAAATTTGTAGTTCAAAGGCGCAAGAGCGGATTTACCGGCTGAGCGAAATACTCAGTTACTGGAATCAGGCAGCCAATCCATTCTACATCTCCCTTCACATCAAGCTGGATTTTCCTGCAGATAGCATGAACAAACCGGCCATAGGAGGAGAGGCCGTCTATCTTGCCAAGATGGCTGACAACCTGGCCAAAATAATTCCATCGGTCAAAGCTCCCGGAAAAATAATACTCGAAGTGTATGATGCCACCTTTTGCAAGAGAATCCACCAACTCATTCCGGGTATCAAAGTCTGTCTGATCAAGGAGGTGACCTTCCCAAAGCAGGCCAGTGATGCGCTGGCCCTCGGTTACGACGGGGTAAGCTGTATCTTTTCTGAGCCTACGCTTTCGGCTGCAGAAGTAGCAAAAGCACAATCCAATGGCCTCCTGGTGCAGCTATGGACCCCAGATTCCAAAGTTGAGTTGGACAAAACACACAATTTGCTGCCTGATTTTATTCAGACCAACAATCTCAATGCTCCCTCAGATCTCAACCTTATCTTAAAAAAATAGCGCTATTTCTTTTGGATGTGTCATTTGATCCGGCCATTTTTCTACTTTTAGCTCAAAATAATTTCGGAAAAATGGTTGCCAAACATCTGTTGTTCGCTCTGCTGCTCAGTTTTTTTGTGACGAATACCCAATCGCAGGAAGCAGACAAGTCTATTATCTCCACTTTTCATTCTATCTCAAGCCACGATCTTTTAAAAGACGCTGCAGAATTGACCTCCTCAAAATATGGCGGACGCTTGTCAGGTTCTCCGGGTTATCTGCAAGCTGCCCAATGGGTGGCAGATGAATTGAAGAAAGCCGGGGTCAAACCAGGTTTAAGTAATGGCACCTACTTGCAATACTTTCCAAATGCATACAGTGAGGTACTTTCACCCGGATCCCTTACTTTGTTGAAAGGAAAACAAAATCAGGGAAAAGGGTACAAATTCCCCGAAGACTATTTTCCAGGGTCGAATTCAGCTTCCGGCACGGTTACCGGTGAGGTGGTCTATGTTGGTTATGGTATATCAGCCCCTGAGCTTGATTACGATGATTACCGCAACGTAGATGTAAAAGGCAAGATCCTGTTGATGGAAACTGGTGTACCCTATGGCAAAAATGACAGCATTCAGCGCCAATGGGAACCTTACAGTTACCACAGGTACAAGTTTCAACGAGCGAAGGAGTTGGGTGCTGCCGGATTGTTGTATGTAAGCAAAATTGCCAATCCCAATACCTCCTATCTGAAGGATTTCATTTATGCGCACATCAGCGACTCGGTGGCAGAAGAACTTTTTGCCGGGAGTGGGAAGAAGTATGTGGAAACACGGAGTGCTATTTCAAAAAATCTGCGGCCCGATTCAAAGGCGCTGAACAAAAAGGTCAGCATTGCTGCCAAAACCAAATACTTTCCTGACAGTCAATCTTGCAATGTAATCGGAATTGTGGAAGGTTCTGATCCATTACTAAAAGAGGAAGCCATTGTCATTGGCGCACACCTCGATGCAGTGGGCAGTCCGGGTACACTCTTCCCGGGAGCACTCGACAATGCCTCTGGCTCAGCAGATATCCTTGCAACCGCAAGAGCTTTGGCCGCTTCCGGTATCAAACCGGCCAGGACAGTGATCTTTGTTTTTTTTGGTGGTGAGGAATGTGGCCTCTATGGTAGCAAAAAGTATGTGGAATCCCCTGTTTGGCCAGGTGAAAAGGTGGTATGCATGATCAACCTCGATATGGTTGGCAATGGAACCGGATTTTTTCTGGCCAACGGTAAAACACACGCTTCCATTCTGAAGCATTTTGCCGAGGCCAACGAAAAATACCTGCACAGATCGCTAAATGCTTCAGAAGTACGGACCAGTTACAGCAGGCCACGCACCGACGGAGCCATCTTTGAGAAAGCAGGATACAAGGTGGTGCATCTCTATACCTCCGGAACGGTTAAGCCGGTCTATTACCACCATCCAATGGACAACACGGATGCATTGACCCCCGAAATTATGGAAGATGCAGCCAAATTGCTCTACCTTTCACTTTTGGGCATAGGCAACGACACAACAGGCAGAAAATAAGTTATCAAACCAACAACAAAATGGGCAAATCAATCAAGTTCAAAATTGGGGTTATTCTGATGGTTATTTCCATCATCTCCTTCCTGATGTTACCGGTTATCCCATTCCTGGATATTGAAAAAGGCATGAAATATGCCGTTACAACCGCACTCTTTGTTTTTGCAGAGGTTACCTTCTGGGTTGGGGGAATCCTGATGGGGAAGGAGCTCTTCGACAAATACAAATCGCTGCTCAACCCTAAGAACT
This sequence comes from uncultured Tangfeifania sp., assembly GCA_964630075.1. Taxonomy (GTDB): domain Bacteria; phylum Bacteroidota; class Bacteroidia; order Bacteroidales; family Prolixibacteraceae; genus CAINVV01. Next base: position 4,343 of record CAZVTL010000185.1, on the reverse strand, counting down.
GGAAAAAGCCAGAAACGAAGGAAGATCCTGGCGAAGAACAGAAGTAAGTATTACACACATGATAACGTTCTGTTTTTTCTTTGCGGACCTTGCGTCTTTGCACGATACTATTGCAATACAATGGAATAGTGGAATTTAAATCTACAGCATTGTATTATTCGTCCATCATAAAATCATTTTGACTGCCTGTTACTGGACTCACTAGCAAAATAATATTGAATAAATTTCATGTTTAAAACTATCCGCGCTATCGTCCATTCAAAGTATTTGCTGATACTTGGTGGCCTGTTTCTATCAGCCGTAAGCTGCTCAAAAGAGGAAGCGAAGACCGTTCCGGCTGTGCAGCCCGGTGTTAATGTAACCAAGACTCTGAAAGAAAAATCATTGTTCCCTATAGGAGCAGCGGTGACAGTAGCCCATTTAAAGGAGTTAGATTTCTCCACAGCTTTTAAGAGCAATTACAACCAGCTTTCGGCCGAATACGAGATGAAAATGAGCAACATCTGGACTTCGGCCAACGCTTTCACCTTCACCAATACCGATTATCTGGTCGATTATGCGCAGCAATACAACATGAAAGTGCACGGCCATACATTGCTATGGTACCAAAGCTTTCCCGAATGGTTTAAAACGGCAGCCTTTGATTCTGCCAATTTCGAGAATAGCGTCAAAACCTACATTCAGACAGTCGTGTCAAAATACAAGGGCAGAATCATTAGCTGGGATGTAGCCAATGAAATATTTGCAGACAACGGTTCCCTGAGAGTAGATGCAACTGTATACAAAACATTCAAAGACCCAATTGGCTTCTATGGCAGGTGTTTTAAATATGCGAGGATTTCCGATCCGGATGTAAAGCTCTTTTACAACGATTACGACCAGGTGCTAAATGGTGCCAAACGAAATGCTGTTTTCAACATGGTCGACAGGTTCAAAAAGGAGGGATATCCTATCGATGGGATAGGCGACCAGTTTCATACCACCGTCTGGACAAGCAAATCTACTATCGGCAGTGGCTTGACCGATCTGGCGCGCAAAGGGCTGCTGATCCATATCTCGGAATTGGATATCCGTGTCAACCAGGATAAATCCAGCAGCTATGTTTTCACTACAGCCGAAATGCAAAAACAAGCAGATATGTATGCCTCTGTGGTCGCCGCATTTGAATCTTTGCCTCAGGCACAGAAATTTGCCATTACCACCTGGGGCGTTTCTGACAAATATACCTGGCTGACGGGTTGGTGGCACCCCCTGGAGTACCCGTTACTCTTCGACAAAAGCTATGTTAAGAAAAAGGCTTACGATGGATTTCTAACAGGCCTCAAATAATGCAATTTTTGTTATGCTTTAATAATCAATATATTTTTAGATATTGACTTATTTTTTTTGTCCTGTCATTTGCGAAGTACTTTGCACCTATCGGGCCGAGATTCAAACAGAATGTCATTAGAGAAAAAGCACGAAGAAATCAGGTTATAACTACAGTAATTTGCGGTATAGCTGCGACAAGATACCCAAAGGGGAAACTATCAAAGTTAGTATGCAAGTAACCAATAACGGGGAGCAGGAAGGAGACGAGATCGTACAGCTAATTATAAGAGGCCTTGTAAACTCAGTCACTCATACGCCGCAAGAACTGAAGGATTTCAGGCGAATCACCCTTGCGAAGGGCAGGTCGAAAACAGTAGAATTTGAGATCGCACCCGACAAGCTGCAGTTTTACAACCTGGATATGAAACGGGTCGTCGAACCCGGTGAATTCGAAATTCAGATAGGCCGAAGCTCGATTGACTATTTATCTGCTAAATTTGAAGTAATTGGACATTGAACTTAAAAAATGTAGGATGAAATGGGCATGTTATCAAGAATCAACAAATGGAATGAACACTTTTCAATCATTCGAATTCCATGTGGCCATAAATAACAAGAAAATATACATGAAACTTTTTAGCTTATTATTCCTGATCTTCTTTTCTGTGGACTATACAATCTGCGCACAAACTCAAAAGGTGTCCAAAGTCTGGAATAACAACAAGCAAATGATTCCAGGCAGACTCCAGTGCGAATTTTATGACCTGGGAGGAGAGGGAATTGCCTACCACGATACAGACCCCGTGAACAATGGCAGTGGCAAATTGAACCCGGCCAATGGAACCATGCTGAACGAATTCAGGATGAAGGAGGGGGTGGATATCTCCTATACCAAATTCCAGGAACCTGCCATCGACAATTGTCCGTTCAATTTGGCAGAACCCATGAAAAACCAGCTCTATGTTGGCTGGACAGTTCCGGGCGAATGGATCAACTACACGATAAAGGTAACCAGGAGTGGCTCCTATTCAATCGGCATCATGTACACAGCCAGCGGGGATGGGGGCATTTCTTTCGAAGTAGATGGAAATCAGATCACTAAAGAATTGCGAATTCCGTCCACACGCAACGAAAAAGAAACCGTCGCCTGGCGCCAATGGCACCATTGGAACTACATTGACTCCCTTACAACTGTAAATTTAAAGAAGGGAACACATCTGTTGAAACTTAAGACTGTTACCAACGGAAACATGAATTACGACTACCTTGACTTCAAACCAACATCCAAATAAATTGCAAATGAGAATTAAAATGAACCTCTTTTTCTGCCGTTTGGCAGAGATCCTCACAAAACCGGTAGTGAAAAGGATTTCCATTCTTGTATTGGGATTCACTTCAACCATTTGGTTCCTGGTACGGGTAATTCCAAAGCCATCCAGGGCAACCTATCCATGTATGCAGGCAGCAGCCCCGCTGATGTCAGGCTTTGTACTGTGGTTGCTGGCCATCTCAGGATCAGCAGTTGCCTTCAAAAAGGCAGGTCAAAAGTGGATGAATAGCAGCTATATCACCGCCGTATTGCTGGTTTTAATAGGTGTAGTGGGTCTATTCGCAGCCATATCCAATTCCTCACAGGAGGCCAATGCAAATAGTAACGCATTGGAAATCTGGTACAAACCAAATATTCCGGTCGGAGAAGCCAAAGGAATATTTCCCGGCAGGGTATTCTGGGGCCACAACCCCCGCATTGCCTCCTGGGATGGGACGACAGGGTTCTGGTGGGAAGAGCGTTTCAACGACCAGAAAGAGTCAGACAAATTGCTTTCACAAACAATTACAGGTTTAACGCATCAGAAGAACGAGAAAAGGTCATGGGATGCCTTGTTCCGCCATTTCAACAAAACCAGGGGAAATGTGGACAAGGGATACCAGCAGGGGCAGAAGATCGCCATCAAGGTAAACCTGAACAACACCTACAAGCACGAAGACAACAACGAGATCAATGCCAACCCCCAATTGATACTTTCCCTGCTGAAAAGTCTCGTTAAGGAGGCTGGAATAGCTGAAGAAAATATTTCGGTAACAGACCCAAGCAGGTTTATAACCAACAATGTATATGAAAAATGCCATTCCGCATTTCCAAAAGTTCATTACATCGATCACAATGGCGGTGATGGACGGGAGAAGGCTGAATTCGTTGCCAACGCAATACCCTATTCCGTAGACAACGGGAAGGTGGCCACCGGACTTGCCTCCTGTATCGTGGAAGCCGATTACCTTATCAACATGGCTCTGATGAAAGGGCATGTTAGCCAGGGTGTTACACTTTGTGCAAAGAATTATTTCGGCTGTACCAGCATTGAAGACGATTGGCGCAAAAATGCCCACTCGGCCGGATTTAGCCAGAACAAAAAGGGATTACACACCTATTCCGTCTATCCCGACTACATGGGACACAAGGATTTGGGTGCAAAAACCATGCTTTTCCTGATCGATGGAATCTATAGCAACAAGTTCGTCAACCAGGTACCTGCCTTCAAATGGAAACTGGCCCCCTTCAACAACAATTGGCCCGGAAGCCTCTTTGCCTCTCAGGATGGGGTGGCCATTGATGCCGTGGTGCTCGATTTTGCCCTGGCAGAGTGGCCCGATGCACCGGATATGATCTACAGCGACTATTCCAACAACGAAAGTGCCCTGGCCGGAAATCCTCCATCAGGAACAGTGTATGATCCGGAAAGGGATGGCACCCGGTTAACAAGCCTTGGCGTATCCGAACATTGGAACAATCCGCAGGACAAACGCTATTCGCGGGATCTCAAATCAGGAAATGGGATCGAATTGGTCTATCAATTGATCCAATAGTTTTGAAAATTAATAACTTAGGAATATAACAATCAAAATAAAAAAAAAGCCTTTCTACTTTTGCTGTTGGCAGCAAACATTGCCTGCAATAACTCTATTGCACAGGTGCCTGATTGGACAAAACGCCTAAATTGACCACCTATCGGCGCAGTAAATTGACCACCTCC
>CAZVTL010000184.1:3228-8281 GCA_964630075.1 uncultured Tangfeifania sp. | reverse complement strand
CCCCTTTTAGCAGACGTACAATTTCCAACGAAAAATCGAGCGCTGTACCGACACCTCTTCCCGTTATCAGGTGAGCATCCACTGCAAAAGGTGTGTACAGCACCGTGGCACCGTTCAGCTTGGATTCGAATCCAGGGTAACAGACTGCTTTTTTCCCGATCAGGAAGTCAAGTGATCCCAAAATCATCGGGGCGGCACAGATGGCAGCAATGTACTTCTGTTCTTCATTGAACTGTTTCAATTTTCTGATTAATCCATTGTGATTCTGCAGGTTGGTCGTGCCTGGCATGCCTCCGGGTAGTACGATCATTCCAGCATGGGAGTAATCCGCTTCGTCGTACATCAAGTCTGCCTGGATGGTGATGTTGTGGGCTCCGGTGACATTCAGGGATCCGGTTACTGAGACAGTAATGGCAACAAGGTTGGCGCGTCTCAGCACATCAATGATGGTTATAGCCTCGGTTTCCTCGAAACCTGTAGCCAGGTGAATCAAAATTGCAGTGTTCATGACCGAAATAATTTAGATTTTTGGGAAGAATCCAAACAAATTTACAACAAAAAAGCCTCACCGGGATGGCAAGGCTTTTCAGGTGTAAAAAATTTTTTATTTGGTGGCTTCGATGCGTGCGATGTATTTTTCAACCAGACGGCCTTCGTTGCTGTCGCCATATTTGTCTTTTATGGACTGATAGACAGAAAGGGCTTTTTCCTTGTTCCCCATCATTTCATACATTCTTCCCTCCTTCAATAAATAGATCGGAGTAGTAAAGTTATTTGTTTTCAAGGCTGCTGCCTCAGCATAAAACTTTGCTGCTTTCTCCTTGTTGCCAAGTTCGGCATAGGCATCCCCGATGGCGCCGGTAGCAACAGGCTTCAACAACAGGTCGTCCGACTTGAAATCTTCCAGGTAACTAATTGCTTCATTGTATTTTCCAAGATGAAGGTAGGAGATGCCGGCATAATACCTGGCAAGGTTTCCGGCAGGAGTACGTCCGTAACCATCAATAATATCCAGTACACCAGGATAATTGCCATCCCCATTCAGCGCAAGGTTAAAGGAATCCTTTTCAAAATATTGCTCAGCGGCAAAGATTTGCTCCTTGGCTTTGTTTTCTTGTGGTATGGTGTAGAAACGATGGGTTGCGAGCATCAGCAAGGCGACCAATACAGCAGCACCAAAGACGATGGAGATGATCTTTGCGTTCTTTTCAAAGAACATTTCAGCTGTTGTTAGTGCGTGTTCAACTTCTTTCAGATTTTCATTGGCCTGGACCTTTTTCTCTTTGCTCATAACGTATAGATTACTCTTAAATGGATGCTTTTTTGTATGCGTGTGCAAAAATAATCGTTTTTAACAAACGATCGCAACAAATTGAAAAATATCCGGCAGGTTTTTGTTGTTTTACGCAGAAATACCATGTTGAATACTTTTTTTGTTTGAAACAACGGTTCCCTATCGGGAAAAATCATCTCTAAAAAGTTTAGATTTGTAGGTCGAAAAATTGTTGCTATGTACATCAGGGAGCTTTCTGTTTTGAATTATAAAAATTTTGGGGAGGCCACCCTGGGCTTCTCCAGAAAGGTAAACTGTTTCATTGGCAACAACGGGGTTGGAAAAACCAACTTGCTGGATGCCATCTATTATTTGTCCTTCTGTAAGAGCTATTTTAACATTCCCGATTCTCAGAATGTTCGGCATACCATGGATTACTTTGCTTTGCAGGGCAAATATGAACTCAACGAAGGCAGTGAGGAGATTCACTGTGGTTTTAAGAATGGGCAAAAGAAGAAAATCAGGCGAAACAAAAAGGAGTATGAAAGGTTTTCGGACCATATCGGATTGTTGCCATTGGTGATGATTTCTCCTGCTGATTCCGTGCTTATTCAGGGTGGGAGTGAGGAGCGTCGCCGTTTCATGGACAGCGTCATTTCCCAATATGACAGGAGTTATCTGGACTGGCTGGTTCGTTACAACAGGGTGGTTCAACAGCGAAACAACTTGCTCAAGAATTGTGCAGGCCAGTCCAATGTAGATCCTGACATCTTCGCCATTTGGGACGAGCAGATGATTCAGTTGGGTGAGAAGATTCATCTCAAGAGGCGGCAGTTTCTGGAAGAGTTGCTGCCGGTATTCCAGAAATATTACAGTCTAATCTCTGGGGGAAATGAAACAGTCTCTTTGGAATATGGCTCCCAGTTGAACAACCAGGCTTTTGAACAGTTGCTCAAGGAGTCATTTTCTCGGGATCGTCTCCTGCAATTTTCGACAGCAGGCATTCACAAGGATGACCTGGAGTTGAAGTTGGACGGTTATCCCATCAAGCGGCTTGGTTCCCAAGGTCAAAACAAGACCTACCTGATTGCCCTTAAGTTTGCTCAATTTGACTTTATCTGTTCGCTGAACAGTATCAAGCCCATTCTCTTGTTGGATGATATCTTTGATAAACTCGACAGTGAAAGGGTAGAGGAGATCGTTAAGCTGGTTTCGGATGATCACTTCGGACAGATTTTCATTACCGATACCAACCGCGAACACCTGGATGGTATATTGCGGGAGGCAGGCGGGGAGGATTTCAGGATCTTCAAAGTGGAAAATGGGATGGTACAATTAATTGAAAAGAGGCTATGAGACGAAGTGAGATCCATTCGTTGGGAAGTGCCATCAAAACCTTCCTGAAAGAGTCAAAATTTGACCGAAAACTGGCAGAGGTGGATGCCATTACCTCCTGGGAATTTATCATTGGAAAACCTATCGCGCGCGCCACCACCTCTATTTTTATCAAGAATGAGACCTTGTATATCAACCTTAGCTCCTCCATCGTCCGCAACGAGCTTTTCATGATGCGCAACGATATTATCAGGGCCATGAACGATCATGCCGGACGAACCATTGTGAAGGCAATTGTGCTGAAATGAACGCTAGGCTTGAAAAGTTTGAAGGGTTTAAAAGGTTTGAATTGTTTGAAAAGTTTTGAAGGGTTATAATTTGTCAGTAATTAACTAGGAACTGTTACTCGCTATTTTTTTGATTTCACCCACCATTCGTTAATGGGAACTTTAAGCAGCAAGGATGGATTTTGGGGCAACGGCCTCAAAAAGGTTCCATAAAAATGCAAGGTGTCATTTTTGATGTGAAAGTTATAGCTATTGGATATTTTCTCCAAATTGCCAAGTAAATCATTGTGATAGGTAACAAAAGTTGAATCATTGATCAGATAGAATTTTCCCCCATTTACACTTAAATAACCTTTGTCTGTTTTTATTTTTAATTTGAAAGTATTATTGGAGTTGAATGCCTGAATACGGTCTCCCAAAAGCCGAGCATTGTTTTCACTGTTTTTTCCAATAGCAGGTTTCCATAATCCATAAATCAGGTGCCTTTTTGCATGAAGCATAGGAGAACATAAAAAGTTCAAATAAAATAAAAACAGAATAAAAGTGACACTTTTTTTCATCGAAGTATAATTTAGGTTAGTGAAATATATTGGTTTTAAGCTCGATTGTAAATATAGCTTATATTATAGTCAAATCGTCCAATTTACCCCTCAACTAAATTGGTAATGTTTCAATTTCAACCTTTATGTTGTTGAATGATTCAATATTAGTTGTATTTGGAGCTGTTTAGAATAGTTGTGTAATTAACTTTTCAATTTTGTCCCAGTTCGAAAAGAATAAATAAGAAACCAGGATTCCAATTAAAAACAGTATTATCCTAATTCGCAACGCTGGTTTACCTTCATTTTTAGATTTTGTAAAACTTTTTGATTTCATACAAGAACTTAATAGTTAAGCATTTATTGAATTAATTCTTTGTGTTTTAAACTACAGAGGTCTTTGTTGCCTCTGTAGTAATACAAATATTATGATCCAAACCAATTTGTTAGTATCAGATTACCTCGACGAGAATCAATATACCCTGGAGTGCCATCAAATGTAAGATCCCACAAGAGTGCCAATCCCTGTCCAATTCTATATGCAAAGGATTCTCCTCCGCTTACAGCGAGCATATCATCTTTGTTTAATTCGTAAAGGTTTTTCATTTCATTTATTTTTATATGGTTCACCATTAAATCCTCTTTCGAAATTATCCCAGTCAGTGATAATTTCTAAAAAAGTTCCGACTGCTATTCCAATTAGGAAATCGTCCCAGCCAAAAACTCCTCCATTCACTTCCATCATTTCACTTTTTCCCAACTCTTTCATGATTGTAAAGTATTGAATTAACCCTACTCTTTTTCAGGCTTTTCGGATCTGCCTAAGTTGTGTGCACGAAACTCAATATAAATTTACGGTTGTTCACTCTCATAAGATGATAGGGAAGCATTTATTTTGAGGATCACCACAAAATTTTTTCGAGCAGGATAGAGGGTGGTGGAGTTCGGATGCAAAGAACGAATGTTTGGAGTGGAAACCAGTTTGGCCAAATAATTTTATCTTTGCCTTGGAAAATAATATTGGCAAAACGCGTTTACTCCCTTAAATTTAAGACATTTAGATGACAAAAACGAATTTTTGCGCATAAATTTTGCCTTGCGATAATTTTCACATTTTCACATTTTCAAATTTCCACATTCCTATGGCCATCGATTTTTCCCAAATACCCAATCCCTGTTATGTAATTGAAGAGCGCTTGTTGCGCAGGAATCTTGAAACGATCCAACGGGTGGGCCAGGAGGCCGGTGTAGAGATCATTCTGGCCTTCAAGGGTTTTTCCTTGTGGAAGGTCTTTCCGATTGTCAGGGAGTATGTTTCTGGGGCTACCGCCAGCGGCGCCCATGAAGCCAGACTTGCCGTGGAAGAGATGAAGACTCTCGCGCATACCTATTCGCCTGCTTTCACTGAGGCAGATTTTCAACAGGTTTTGGAATGCTCTTCCCATATTACCTTCAATTCATTGACCCAATTGGCGCATTATGGGAAACGTGTGAAGGCCTATGAGCGAGCCATCACGGTAGGGCTGAGGGTCAATCCTGAATTTTCGGAGGTTGCAACCGAATTGTACAACCCCTGTGCTCCCGGCGCCAGACTGGGAATCACGGCAGATCAGCTGGGC
>CAZVTL010000184.1:0-3128 GCA_964630075.1 uncultured Tangfeifania sp. | reverse complement strand
GGATTTTTGTTGGCCTCCGTGGTGGATGTGGTAGAAAACAAGGGGATCAGAACTGCGATCCTGAATGTTTCCTTTACCGCCCATATGCCGGATTGCCTGGAGATGCCCTACCAACCCAGGATCAGAGGGGCTTACCAGGAAGCTGCTCCGGGGAAATTTGCCTGTCGGATGGGAGGGAATTCTTGTTTGGCTGGCGACTACATGGGATACTGGTCTTTTGATCAGCTGCCAAAGTCAGGAGATGCCATCCTTTTTGAAGACATGATTCATTATACTGTGGTAAAAACTACCATGTTCAATGGCGTTGCTCATCCTTCCATTGGGATATGGAGTGAGGAGAAGGGTTTTACGCTGTTGCGGGAATTTGGGTATGGTGATTACAAGGAGAGGATGGACTAAAGGAGTTATGAGTGATAAGTTATGCGTTGTCTCTGATTGACATCGGGTCGAAGTAAAACTGTTCTTAGGTGATTCGGGGAAATTTTCTGGCCTCTTCTGCCAATCGCTCACCGGTATATTCGGTGGTTGACATCCTGATCCGCCACTCTTTCGGATATCCGTTGTTGAATCGGTTTCCAATGTTTTTAGCCCAACCGATTGGATGGTTGCGGTAGGTGATCAGGTTCCAGCCTTTCTCCGTGCAATTAAGTTGAAAATCCTCTCTTTTCAGGAAACCAATGGCTTGTTCCAGAGGAAGGTCGACTGATGGAAAGAAGGATTTATTGGCAATGGTAGAGACTGCAAGCTCGTGTCCAGGAATTAGACTTCCCTGTTTGATTTCACCGACCTTTACACCGGCATGTACAATCCGAAGAGAGGATTTGACCAACTCAAGTTCGGACAACAGGGCAGACGGAAAGGCCAAAAATGTATCTTCAAACTTTAGCTGAACAAGTGGCAAATTTTGCAGCAGATTACTTAAAAGGTGTAGTTCGCTTTTCCCTGCCAAGGGCAGCGTTGTTTTACTTTTGGAGCGAGATGTTACGGCTGGGATCTCTTTTTTTATCACTGCTGCCGTAAAAAAACCTTCTCCGGCCACATTTTGCGGATAAAAGCGGTAGCATGGATATCCAGAGGCATCGGTTGTGACGATGTTCCACTCCTTTTTGAGTTCCAGTTCAACCGCTTCAGTTTCCATCGTCTCGCTGAGCCAACTGATGTTCTCTTCATTTTCGGCAGGATTGAAGGTGCATGTACTGTAAACCAGCATTCCACCCTCTGCCAGGGCAGGCCATACATCTGTCAGGATCCTTCGTTGACGAAGTGCGCAGTGGGCAGCATTGGCTTCCGACCACTCCTCCATGGCAGCAGGGTCGCGGCGGAACAATCCCTCACCCGAACAGGGCGCATCTACGACAATCAGATCGAAATATCCAGGCAGCCGGGAAAAGTCCCTCGGGTCGCAACAGGTTACGATGACATTGGGATTGCCCCATTTCTTGAGGTTTTCAGACAGAACCATAGCTCGGGAGTGAATCACTTCATTGCTTACCAACAGTGCCTCATCGGGAAGCAATGAGCTCAAATGGGTCGATTTGCCTCCTGGTGCAGCACAGAGATCGAGTACCCGCAGCTGCTTTTTATTGGACTGTACCAGGAATTGTTCGAGAAACATAGAGCTGGATTCCTGCACATAATAGAGGCCGGCATGAAAGAGCGGATCGAGGGTGTAAATCGGACGAACAGGAAGGTAATAGCCTGTCTGGCAAGTTGGAACATGGCTTGGTTCTGCAACGGTTACTACCTTTTTTGGATTGAATCGAACTGAATGGTGAATGTCTGCGGAGAGTGAGCTGTGGAAGGCAGGAAACGCAGGCCCCAGGATCCTGCTCATTCTATTTTCAAAAGATGCCGGAAGAATGATCATTTGAACTCTTTTTGTCAAAATTAGCTATTTTTTTCAGGGATTATTTTAAATTTGTTCGATAACTAATTCGACCACCATGTCAATTGCTTTTAGACTGAAATATGCTTTAGGACTTATACCCTCTGCCGATCAACTGGACGCAAAATGGGAAAATCTGATCAAAATGCGGGATGATCTGGTTCGAATGGAAGCTTCAGCCGAATTGAAGCAATATGAAGATTTAAGAAATCTGGTCGAATCAACAGCCTTTCAGCACAGCAAGCGCGAGATTGAAAGTCTTCAGTATTCAGGCAGCGAAGAGGAAAAACTGATGCTGGAGTACAAGGATTTGTCGAGGTCAAAGGCTATCAGAAACTACCAAAAATTGGCAGGTTCCATTCAATTGGATCGTTTTGGCAAAATCCTTTCGGGAAGCAATCTGAAAAGATTTACTGCACTTCAACAGGAGGTGGAATCCCAAGATTTTCTACAAAGGAGGGCCAGCCAAAAGAGGCGGGAATTTTTAAAGAGTCCGGATCATGCTCTTTTGAAGGAATTCAACCAGTTGCGAAAGAGTGATGATATCTCTTTTTGGCGCAAATTCGGTCACTCTGAAAGTTATCTGAGTTATTTAAAAACTGTCGATTCCAGAGAACTGGCCCGGTTGGAGGAGCTTGGGGTTTTGACTGCGTCTTCCCAATTTCAGGAAAGGGTAGCCTATTTGAAAGACAAGAAGCGGTATCTCAAAAGTGACGGATATAAAAAGATTGTTGATTTCAACAATTCGGATAAAAGCAGCTTCATGTTTGCCTATCGAAAGCTTAAAAAAGCCAAAGAGCTTGAGTTCTTTGAAAATTGGGAGGTTATTTTTGAAGAGAATTTCAGTGACAAGAAACTGAATACGGAACTATGGCAGCACGAAGACTGGTGGGGATATCAGCATGCGGGGGTCAGTTTCTCCCAGGAGGGTCAAAAGCAGGGCTATCATGGTCTTCCCAACATTGAAATCAGCAACAATACCCTTTCCATCTGGTCCAAAAAAGAGCGGATGCAGGGAAGTGTTTGGAATCCTGCCATTGGAATCCTGCCCAAACAGTTTGATTATACCTCCGCCATTTTGAACAGTGCCAAATCTTTCAGGCTCAAAGAGGGTGTTGTCGAAGCCAGGGTAAGGTTTAGAAAAGATGCAACCATTGTTTCAGCTTTTTCTTTGACAGGGGAGAAGCCCTTTCCACAGGTCGATTTGTTCAGGAGTACCAAGAATGGTATTGGCATGGGTATC
>CAZVTL010000183.1:7343-8299 GCA_964630075.1 uncultured Tangfeifania sp. | reverse complement strand
TGGACCGGAGAGGGCCAGATAGCGGTAGACACCGGCCTGGTCAACGTCGACGGCATCACCATCTACGAGAAATGGCTGGCCGCTCACCGCGACGCACAGCAGCCCAACGGGGTACTTCCCAACATCCTGCCAACCTCAGGCTGGGGTTACGACTGGGCCAACGGACCCGATTGGACAAGCTCCCTGGTGATCATCCCCTGGAATGTCTACCAGTTTTACGGAGATGACCGGCTGTTGAGAGAGACTTACGACAACATCAAAAGGTACGTGGATTACCTGGAGCGCATCAGTCCAAATAACACCACCAGCTGGGGACTGGGCGACTGGATCCCTGTCAAATCGAAAGCCAGTAAGGAGCTCACCTCCTCCTGCTACTATTACACCGATGCTTTGATTCTATCCAAGGCAGCCAAAATGTTTGGAAAGCTTGAAGATTTTGAAAAGTATTCGATCCTTGCGGATAAAATCAGGAGTGCCATCAACAGCAAATTCCTTGATCCCATTACCGGAATCTATGCCACCGGACTGCAGACCGAACTGGCAGCTCCCCTCTTCTGGGGCATCGTTCCGGAAGATATGAAACAAATGGTGGCAGACAACCTGGCCAGGCGGGTGGAAGCTGATCTCTTTCACCTCGATGTTGGACTGTTGGGCACGAAGGCTTTGCTAAATGCCCTGAGCGAGAACGGACATGCTGAGACCGCCTACAGGCTGGCAGCACAGGAAACTTTTCCCTCCTGGGGATGGTGGATCGTCAACGGAGCCACCACCCTTTACGAGAACTGGCCCATCGATGCCAAATCAGATATCTCCCTAAATCATATCATGTTTGGAGAGATCAGTGCGTGGTTTTACAAGGCATTGGGGGGAATTCGGCCGGATCCGGCGCAACCGGGATTCAAGAACATTTTACTCGAACCACATTTCGTAAAAGGGTTGTCACATTTTGAAGCTTC
>CAZVTL010000183.1:0-7333 GCA_964630075.1 uncultured Tangfeifania sp. | reverse complement strand
TTGTTTCAAGTTGGAAAAGGACCAAGGATAAAGTTACCTATTCCGTGACAATTCCGGCCAACAGCAGTGCCACCCTGCTGTTGCCATCCCAAAAGGTAAAGGAGGGAGACCAGCCCATAGTCAAGCATCCCCACATCAAAATTCTTGGCACCGGTAACAACTCCCTGAAACTCTCCTTGACTGCTGGTAATTATCACTTTGCCTTTTAATCTGAGGGATTTTAACCAGGAGAACAGGTGTGATTATCTGTAAATATCCAAACCAAAACCCGGCCAATTCAGATTACTTATCAACCGTTGGTTGTTCATTACTAGGGGGGCGATTTCGGCAAATCGCTCCCTTATTTTTTTATATTTGTGCAAACTCCAAAACAGAATGGTTCAAGGTTATTCAGAAGATTCGATACGTACGCTCGACTGGAAGGAACACATCCGAAAGCGACCGGGCATGTACATCGGCAAGCTCGGGGATGGCTCCGCTGCCGATGATGGTATCTATGTGCTGCTCAAAGAGGTAATCGACAACTCCGTCGATGAGTTCATGATGGGCAATGGCAAGAAGATCGACATACATGTATCTGACCTGAAGATATCCGTACGCGATTATGGGCGCGGAATTCCATTGGGCAAACTGATGGATGTGGCTGCCCGTATGAATACCGGAGCCAAATACGACTCAAAGGCATTCAAAAAATCCGTTGGGTTGAATGGTGTGGGCATCAAGGCCGTCAATGCGCTTTCTACTGCCTTCTCGATCAAATCTGTCAGGGATGGAAGGATCAAGGTAATCGAATTTTCGAAGGGGGATGTTGTAACTGAAAACGAAGAGCTTCCAACGGAGGAGCCCAATGGTACCACGGTGGTTTTCACCCCCGATGAGGAGATTTTCAGGACCTACCACTACATTGACGAGTATGTGGTGGCAATGCTCAAAAACTACACCTACCTGAACGCCGGGCTGGTGATCAATTACAACGGAGAAAAATATCTATCCAAAAATGGTCTATACGATCTGCTGAACGAAAATATCGGTCAGGAGCCCCTCTACCCCATCATTCACCTCAAGGGGGAAGACATCGAAAGTGCCATCACCCATGGAAACCAATATGGAGAGGACTACTACTCCTTCGTCAACGGACAGCATACGGTACAGGGTGGTACCCACCTAGCTGCCTTTCGTGAGGCACTGATCAAGACCATCCGCGACTTTTACAAGAAGGAGTTTGACGCTTCGGATATCCGGGCCTCCATTGTGGCAGCCATCAGCATCAAGGTCGAGGAACCTGTTTTTGAGTCACAAACCAAGACCAAACTTGGATCGAGGGATATTTCACCGGATGGCATGTCGGTGCGCAACTTCGTGATGAACTTCATCCAGAAGGAGTTGGGAAATTACCTGCACAAGAACCCGCAGACCGCTGATACTTTGCTGAAACGCATCCAGGAGTCAGAAAGGGAGCGGAAGGCTATTTCAGGGATTCAGAAACTGGCCAAGCAGCGGGCCAAAAAGGTAAGCCTTCACAACAAAAAACTGAGAGACTGCAGGTTGCACTACAACACCAACCACGAGAACAAGGACAACAGCTCTATCTTTATCACCGAGGGTGACTCAGCAAGCGGTTCCATTACCAAATCCAGGGATGTCAACACACAGGCCGTATTTAGCCTCAGGGGCAAACCGCTTAACTCTTATGGCCTTACCAAGAAGATCGTTTACGAGAACGAAGAATTCAACCTACTGCAGGCTGCCCTGAACATCGAGGAGGGTATCGATGAACTGCGCTACAACAAGGTGATAATCGCGACCGATGCCGACGTGGATGGCATGCACATCCGTCTGCTGCTGATCACCTTTTTCCTGCAGTTTTTCCCAGAACTGATCAGAAGAGGTCACCTCTACATCCTGCAAACCCCGCTTTTCCGGGTACGGAACAAGAAACGGACTGAATACTGCTATTCTGAACAGGAACGGGATGCGGCCGTAAAGATGCTGGCCACCGGCGTGGAGATCACCCGTTTCAAAGGATTGGGAGAGATCTCGCCCGATGAGTTCAAGAATTTCATCGGCGAACAGATCCGGCTCGATCCGGTCATCCTGAACAAAAATGAATCAATTGTGGAGATGCTCGAATTCTACATGGGCAAGAACACACCCGACAGGCAGGATTTTATCATCGAGAATCTGCATGTGGAGAAGGACGAAATATAAGTTATGAGTTTTAGATAGAAATAGATTGAACAATAAATGGTCTCTGAGCGTAGCCGAAGGGCAAACATTTCAAACATTTCAAACATTTCAAACAACATAAACAACATAAACTTTTTAAATGGCGAACGAAGGAGAACTTTTACCCGACGAACTGTTGCCTGAGATGGGTGAACCGGGGGAAAAGAAAGAGTTGCACCACATTATCTACCTTTCGTCGATGTACCAGAACTGGTTTCTCGATTATGCCTCCTATGTCATTCTCGAACGGGCAGTTCCGTATGTCAACGACGGATTGAAGCCGGTACAGCGCAGGATTCTCCATGCCATGCGTCAGATGGACGATGGCCGTTACACCAAAGTGGCCAACATCATTGGTCAGACCATGATGTACCACCCCCACGGGGATGCCTCCATTGGCGATGCCCTGGTGCAGTTGGGTCAAAAAGACCTGCTGGTCGACACCCAGGGAAACTGGGGAAATATTCATACCGGGGATGGCGCAGCGGCTCCACGTTACATTGAGGCACGCCTCTCCAAATTTGCCCTCGAGGTGCTCTTCAATCCCAAAACGACCAAGTGGCAGCAATCCTACGACGGAAGAAACAGGGAACCGGTAACTTTGCCGGCCAAATTCCCCCTGTTATTGGCCCAGGGGGTGGAAGGGATAGCCGTTGGTCTTGCCTCCAAGATTCTTCCGCACAACTTTATCGAATTGATTGATGCCTCCATCGCCGAGCTAAAGAACGAACCTTTTGAGTTGTTCCCTGATTTTCCTACCGGAGGATTCCTCGATGTAGCCAAATACAACGACGGCTTGAGGGGCGGTGCCATCAAGATACGGGCAAAGATCGAAAAACTGGACAACAAAACATTGGTAATCACAGAAATACCGTTTGGAAAAACGACCTCATCTGTGATTGAAACCATCATCAAAGCCTTCGAGAAGGGGAAAATCAAGATCCGCAAGATCGACGACAATACAGCAGCCAATGTGGAGATCCTGGTCCACCTGCTTCCGGGTACGAGTTCAGACAAGACCATCGATGCACTCTACGCCTTCACGGATTGTGAAGTATCGGTCTCCCCCAACTCCTGCATCATCGAGGACGACAAGCCCCACTTCATGCCCATCAGTGAGATCTTGCGCAGATCGGTGGCCAACACCGTTGACCTGCTAAAACTGGAGCTGGAGATCCACAAGGCGGAGCTGGAAGAGCAGTGGCACTTCTCCTCCCTGGAAAAGATCTTTATCGAAGAGCGCATCTACAAGGACAAGGCCTTCGAAGATTCGGGAAGCATGGATGAAGCCGTTGCCCACATCGACAAGCGTTTGGATCCCTGGAAACCAAAATTCAAGCGACTGATCACCAAAGAGGACATCCTGAAACTGATGGAGATCCGGATGGGTCGCATCCTGAAATTCAACTCTTTCAAAGCAGACGAATTGATTCTCGCCATTGAGAATGAAATTGCAGAGACGCAGCGTAACATCGAAAACATCATCCCCTTCTCCATTGCCTGGTACGAAAGGCTGAAGACAAAATTTGGCAAGGGACGCGAACGCAAGAGCGAAATCCGAAACTTTGAAAACATCGAAGCCACCAAAGTGGTTGTTGCCAACGAAAAGTTGTACATCGACCGTGAGGAGGGATTTGTGGGAACCGCCCTCAAAAAGGCGGAGTACATCTGTGACTGTTCCGATATCGATGACATCATCGTCTTCCGGAAAGATGGAACCTATTTCATCTCAAAGGTTTCGGACAAGGCTTTCGTTGGTAAAAATGTACTCCATGTAGCAGTCTTCGAGAAAAACAACGACCGCACCATTTACAACCTGGTCTACAGGGATGGCAAAGGAGGGAACAACTACATGAAGCGGTTCGCTGTAACCGGGGTTACCCGTGACAAGGAGTACAACATGACCCTGGGAACGGATGGGTCGCGCATCCTCTATTTCAGTGCCAACCCCAACGGGGAAGCGGAAGTGCTGCGGATCCTCTTCAAGCCAAAACCCAAGCTGAAAAAGCTTGTCGATGAGATCAACATGGGGGAACTGGCCATCAAGGGCCGGGCATCCATGGGTAACCTTGTCTCCAAAAATGAGATTCACAAAATCACCCTCAAGGAGAAGGGTACCTCCACCCTTGGCGGACGCAAGATCTGGTTCGACGAGGATGTATTGCGGCTGAATGCAGATGGAAGGGGCCTTTACCTTGGAGAATTTACGGGTGACGATAAAATACTGGTGATCGACAAGGATGGCTATTTCCATCTCTTCACCTACGACCTGGAGAACCATTTTGAGAAAAATATGCTTTCCATCTCGAAATACCATCCGGATCAAATTGCATCGGTGATCTATTTTGATGCGGAACAGAGTTTCTACTACCTCAAGCGCTTCAACATTGAAGCCAATGCAGGCAAACAGTGCCGCTTTGTGGGCGAATTCCCCGACAACAAACTGACCAGCATCACCTGGGAGAAATATCCCCAGTTCGAGGTTGTATTTGGGGGTACACACGAAGATCGGGAAAAAGAGATCATCGATGTGGCAGAATTCATTGCTGTCAAATCCTACAAGGCAAAAGGCAAAAGGATCTCAACCTTTGAAATTAAGCAGCTAGTTGAACTTGAACCACTTGTCAGGGAAGAGGAAGAGGTGGAGGGAACACCGGAGGCAGAAGTGGTTGAACCCACGGAGGAACAGGCTCCTGAACCCGAAGTGATTGAACTAATTGACGACATACCCTTCGAGATTATCAGACCCGGTAAGGATGGGGAACCTGATCAGATGACCCTAATCTTCGAGTAATGAGAATATTTCTGACCGGATACATGGGATGTGGCAAATCTACCATCGGACGAAAAGTAGCTGCATTGATGGGAATTCACTTCATCGACCTTGACAAATACATCGAAGAGCGATATTTCAAATCAGTACCGGATATCTTTGCCCAGGAGGGAGAGGCCTCCTTCCGTGACAAGGAACGACAGGCGCTTCAGGAAGTGTCTCAATTTGAAGACATTGTAATCGGTACTGGAGGAGGGGCTCCCTGCTATTTTGACAACATGTCGAAGATGAACGAGGCTGGTATCACCATCTACCTGGCTCCTGACAATGAAACACTTGCCTTCAGATTGTTGAAATCCAAAACCATACGTCCACTGATTGCAGGAAAGAGCAAGGAGGAGCTGATCGAATTTATTGTGTCAGCGCTTGAGAAAAGAGCCCCTTTCTACGAGCAATCCAAAATTGTTATCCGTGGGGTCAATGACGTGCAACCGGCAGAGGTGGTCAGGTTAATCCAGGAGTATACAGCGTAGAGACGCCTGATCGGCCGTCTTTGTACTTTACTTAATCAAATCGAAGGGCCCTGTCAGGCGAAAGTCTTGAAATGTACCAGGAGGGTCCAAGCAGCATCAGCAGGGTGACGACCAGGGTTCCTGCATTGAGCATCAAGAGATGCATCAATTGGAGGTTTACGGGAACATACTCCAAATAATAACTGGTGGCGTCCAGGGTGAAAATATGAAAATAGGATTGGAGCAGACAGAACCCAATTCCGGCAATATTTCCCCACAACATCCCACGGCCAATCAGAAAAAGAGCCAGGTACAAAAAAACTTTTTGGATACTGTTGTTGTTGCTCCCGACAGCCTTTAGGGTGCCAATCATGGTTGTACGCTCCAGGATGAGTATCAGCAGTCCTGAAACCATGTTGAATCCGGCTACCAGAATGATCAAAGTTAAAATGATCCAGACATTCATATCCAGCAGATTCAGCCAGTCGAAAATCTGCGGATACTTCGAGGTAATGCTGATAGGCCTCATTAAAACCGAATCGGCCTCCGAATAGTGCAGCGTCAGCCCTTTGATCTCCCTTGTAATCTTGTCGAGCTCTTCAAAATTATCGATGGAAACCTCGAAACCACTGACCTGATCATCCTGCCAATTGTTCAACTTCCTGACCTGTCCAATATCTGCCAATACAAAAAGGCGGTCAAACTCCTCCAGGCTGGACTGGTAGATCCCGGCTACCGAAAACTTACGCATTCGTTGCTCTGTAACCTGAAAATTAAGGAAATAACAATAGAGCGGATCCCCGACCTTGATCTTCAACAGCGAAGAAATTTGTTTGGATATCAACACTTTGTCTGAAATACCTTGCTCCGTGATTTCGGGAAGTGACCCCTCCACCAAGTTATCCCGGAAAAAGCTCCAGTCAAAATCTGCACCTACCCCTTTTAAGACCATTCCCATCATCTCATCATCCGTCTTGATGATCCCAGGCTTGGTGGCAAAGACCTCTACATGCTTTACCCCCTTTAGGTTGGTCAAACGATCGAGTAAAACCTGATCTTTGCTCACCGGAACCGTCTCGAAGGAGGAGTTGGAATCAAAATTGACCAACTGAATGTGAGACCCGAACCCAATCACCTTGTCACGGATCTCTTTCTTGAAACCCGTTACTATGGCCACCGACAAGATCATCAGCATCATTCCGAAAGCGATGCCAAAAAGGGCAAAAGTGATGATGGATCTTGAAAATCTCTTTTGATTTTCCCGATCGGAAAAAATCCGCCGTGCAATGAATAGTTCGTAATTCAGTCTGGACACATCTTGATGTTTGCCGTAAAAGTAACCAAAAATTCTGTGCCGGATGTCTCCTTTTTAATACCTTTGACGGACCATCACCCTATTGTAATTCGTAATTTGTAATTCGTAATTCCTCAAGATGCAGGTAAGACCAAAAAAAGGACTTGGACAACATTTTCTTCGGGACCATCAGATCGCCTCGGATATCGTTGATGCACTTACAATGGGTGCACGGACAAAAGTCCTGGAGGTTGGTCCCGGCATGGGGGTATTGACGAGATTCCTGTTGCAGAAGCCCAATTTCGAAACCTCCGTGGTTGAAATTGACCGGGAATCTGTCAGCTACCTGAAAGCCTACCTACCTGAACTGGAAGGCCGAATCCTGGAAGGAGATTTTTTGCAAATGGAGCTTCGAAGCAGGTTCTCCACCGAACCATTCTCCCTGATCGGCAATTTTCCCTACAACATCTCTTCACAGATACTATTCAAGTTATTGGATTACAAAGAGTTGATTCCGGAGGTTGTAGG
>CAZVTL010000182.1:0-8310 GCA_964630075.1 uncultured Tangfeifania sp. | reverse complement strand
TTCAAAACCAAAACAGACTATAAAAAAAAATCGAAGGTTTGACTGCTACACTTTGGGATGTTGTACACCAATTCTTTTGAAGATCAAATTGCTTTCTGTTGTTTTGCTGATCTCCATGGCTTCCATGGCAGCAGGAGAGCGTTTGGAGACAACAAAACCGGGGCCGGCAAATATTCCTGCCGAGCAGCAGAAAAAGATCACGGGTAAAGTAAGCGATGTGGCAGGAGTTCCTATTCCTGGTGCAACCATCGTCGCAACTGGCACAACAGTCGGTACAACCGCCGACATGGACGGTAATTTTACGCTTAGCATACCCGCCGCTACCAAAACCCTGACAGTAAGTTTTGTCGGAATGGTATCCAAAGAGGTGGCCATTGGCACAGCTACCAGTTTCAGGATAACCCTGGCCGAATCTACCGTTGGATTGGAAGAGGTAGTTATCGTGGGTTATGGTACCCAGAAAAAAGAATCGGTCGTTGGTGCAATCACCCAGGTGAACAACCAATCGCTGATGCGTTCGGGTTCCTCCAACGTCACCAACGCCATCACCGGTAAGTTATCAGGGGTATTGACCATCCAGCAGACCGGCGAGCCGGGAGCCAGCAGCTCCGAGATCGTTATCCGTGGTCTGTCGAGTTGGAACGGTTCAGCGCCTCTTGTACTGGTCGACGGCGTCGAGCGTGACTTCAACGCTCTGGACCCCAACGAAATCAACACACTCTCCGTACTGAAGGATGCTTCGGCTACTGCAGTATTCGGTGCCAAGGGTGCCAACGGGGTTATCATCGTTACCACCAAACGTGGCAAGGTGGGCAAACCGGTCCTCGACTTCTCTGCCTCCTATGGTATCCAGAAAGCAACCAGGATCCCCGACCACATCGACTCCTACACCACAATGAACATGTACAACGTAGGATTGATGAACGGAGCCAAATTCCAGGATCTGCTTCCGAAGCAAGTGCTGGATGAATACAAGAATCCATCTACCCCACTCAACGCGCTGCGCTACCCCGACGTCAACTGGTTTAACGAGGTGACCAGGCCGTTCGCCCCTACAGTGAACGCAAACTTCAACGTTTCGGGGGGTACCAATTTCGTAAAATATTTCTGTTCATTGGGTTACCTTTATGAAGGCGACTTTTTCAATGCCAAGCAGGATGGATTCTACGATCTGAGCTACCGCTACAACAAATTCAGCTACCGTACCAACGTAGACTTCCAATTGACCCCTACCACCACACTCTCTTTCAACCTGGGTGGTATTACCGGGATCAAGAATTCGCCCAACTCCTCTCCCTGGAGAAACCTTTACTCTACCGGTCCGGCGCGTTTTCCTGCCTATTTCCCGGAATGGGTATTGCAACAGGTTCCTGATCCAACCTATCCCGGAGATTCAGGCAGTCGTCTGGCTTCTGCCTTCGGAGAATATACAGGGAACCCCTATACCAGTTTGAATACCGGTCAGTTCAACCAGGATTTGAATACCCAGCTTTTTACCGACCTTATCTTTGACCAGAAACTGGATTTTATCACCAAAGGTTTGTCCTTCGCAGGGAAAGCCTCTTTGAGTACCTATTATGTCAATAGAATTCTTACCGCAAGCTGGACTTTCCCAGAATACCAACTTGATTATGACAAGATTGGTGTACCGGGAGCAAATCCATGGAACAGAATCACGGCAGCCGGAAACGAATATTACAAACAGCAACCGCTCGACATCAATGTGGGTGGTATGCAGGGTGGTTACTACCGCGACCTCTACTATGAATTCGGATTCAACTATGCCAATACCTTCGGCAAACACTCCGTAACCGGATTGGCCCTGATGAACCGTCAGCAGAAGAACAGGGGTACCGAATTCGCCTATTACAACGAGGCGCTGGTTGGTAGGGGTACCTACGATTACGGCCACAAGTACTTGCTTGAATTCAACGTCGGCTACACCGGTTCCGAGCGCTTTGCACCGGGAAACCGCTTCGGTTTCTTCCCATCGGGAGCCATCGGATGGGTGGTCTCCGAAGAGAACTGGTTCAAGAGCGCCGTCCCATGGATGAGCAA
This sequence comes from uncultured Tangfeifania sp., assembly GCA_964630075.1. GTDB lineage: Bacteria > Bacteroidota > Bacteroidia > Bacteroidales > Prolixibacteraceae > CAINVV01. Next base: position 6,252 of record CAZVTL010000182.1, on the reverse strand, counting down.
ATTAAAATTGCGTTACTCCGACGGTTTAACCGGTAGCGACAATGCCGCCAACCGTTGGTTGTACATCAGTGGCTACTACAACGACAACGCCGGATCCCCCGGCCCATACATCCACGAAGACAAGGGCGCCAATACCACAGCCCAGTGGGAGCAAGCCCGCAAGCGTGACCTTGGTTTCGAAATGGGATTCTTTAAAAACACCTTCAACGTCAGTGTCGACCTTTTTGACGAATACCGCGAAAAGATGTTGCTTACCCCGCGAAGTGTCACCATGTTTGTCGGAAACTCCTTCAAGGACCTGAACCTCGGTGAGATGAAGAAACATGGATTGGAAGTTGAAATAGAATACAACAAAACGACCGCTACCCAACTCAACTATTGGGTGAAGGGAATCTTTGGCTACAACGACAACCGGATCATTTTCAAGGATGACCCACCGTATGCACCCGACTATACCAAGGATGCAGGGAAACCGCTGGGTTCCAAACTAAACGGGGTATTGCTGACCGGAACGGGCTATTACACCTCCGTGGATGACATCCACAACAACACCTCCCCCATCGATCTGTACAAATTGAATGTGGGTGACTACAAGTTTCTGGATTACAAGGTAGATGGAAAAATTACCAGTCTGGACAAATACCCCATTGCCGGATCAACTTTTCCTCCAATCACCTATTCCCTTTCGGGAGGTATATCCTGGAAGAAATTTGAATTCAACTGCATGTGGCAGGGTAACCAGGGAAAATTTGTGGATTACAACCAGACCTACGAGGTTGAATTCATCAAGGGCGACTGGCGTGTTCACTCCTCACAACTGGACTATTGGGCACCTAACAACCAGGATGTCAATCACTCTACCCTGCATTACAGCGGAAGCTCCAGCGCCGACATCCTCTTCTGGGGTGGTGGCGAGGCCGACAGGGGTTATGAAATTGCCGTCGAAAACCGCTTTTGGCGCAAAGCCGACTACCTGAGGTTGAAAGAGGTCTATTTGGGTTACAACATGACCTCCAAAACACTGAGCCGTATCGCCGGAGTTTCCAATTTAACCGTCTACGCAACTGGTAACAACCTTTGGACCGTTACCAACCTGATCGAAGGTGATCCTGAACGGAAAGACTTCCAACAGGGTTTCTATCCCCAGATGACTACGTTAAAATTTGGTGTGAAAGTTAATTTCTAATTCTAAAAACTGATATACCATGAAAAAATATATTATTACCCTTGCCATGATCCTTCTCGCCCCGGTCTTCTTCTCCTCTTGTTTGGAGGAGTACCTGGACAAGTCGCCTGAATCAGGTCTGACCACCGAGGATGTCTTCAAGAAAGTCGACAACTTCAAGAAATTCTTCCGCGATGTCTACGAAGGACGTCAGCTGGATGGAACTACCTGGAGGGATTACAATATCAAATGCGGAATGCCCTTCTACTTTGACTTCTGGGACCAGAAATATACCTGGGAAGGTATCACCGACTGTGCCGACATGGGACGCTACATGGAGGGCCAAACCTTCAAGAGTGGACAGGTTTCGGCTTTTGTCAACAAATTTACCTACGACCGGGCCCGCCGCCCCATCCTGGGTTCCCTCTTCACGGCCATCCGGATCTGCAACCAGACACTTGAAAACATCAAGATGTTGGAGGCAGATCAGGTGATCATCGATGATTATACCGCCCAAGCTCACTTTGTCAGAGCATTTGCCCATTTCGAACTTTTCAGAATTTGGGGGCCAATGCCCTATTTGACCAAGTCACTTGGACCCGATGACCAATGGGATATCCCACGTCTCTCCAAGCACGAAACCCTTGTGCGCATTGCGATGGACATGGATACAGCGGCCACCTTCTTTGCCAAGGCCGGATTGATGCGTCGTGACAACCCGATTCCCGGAGCGCCAGGTCACCTGACCAATGCCGACCAGGCACTGCCCAATGGTGTAGCAGCCAAAGCCTTCAAATCCAGGGCGCTGCTTTATGCCGCAAGTCCGTTGAACAATGAGCTGGGTATCAAAGATTGGGAGAATGCAGCCGTTGCCGCCATGGAAGCCATCAATATAGCCAAACAGTTTGGCTATGCACTGCTACCTGGTGCAAATTACAGGGACAATTATACCGGAGTTGCTTATACCAACGAACAGCTCTGGGGTTACAACTGGGGCAGCTGGGCCTACAACAACGGTAACCAGGCAGCTATAGTCAACGGGGTCTTCGGCAACAGCAAATCCAGCTGGTCGGGTGAGTGCCCAACCCAGAACTTCGTAGACAAATTTGAGACCAAGGATGGTTATCCGCTCAATACTCAGGCAGACCGTGATATCGCCATCGCCGCAGGCAAATACAAGGACCAGGACCCTTATGCCAACCGCGATCCGCGCTTCTACATCGACATCATCCACAACCAGGCCGCCAACATCATTGGTTGGAGCGGTGCAAAAGCACAAATCTGGTTTGAAATGAAAAATGGTGTTGCTACCTATGGCGAGCTTGTCGATCAATCCTACCTTGGTATCACCAGGACGGGTTACTACTCCAGAAAAAGATGGCCCGAAAACAGCATCAAAAACCAGACCTCCAAGAACGTGACAGATCCCATCATCCGTTTGGGTGAGCTCTACCTGAATTACGCAGAGGCTGCCAATGAAGCTTACGGTCCCAGCGGATCCGCTCCCGGAGCAAACATGACCGCAGTTCAGGCTACCAACATCATCCGTGCCAGAATCGGACAACCGGATGTGCTGGCCAAATACACCGCCTCCAAAGATGAGTTCAGACTTCGTGTAAAGAATGAGCGCAACATTGAACTAAGTTTCGAGGGTCATTACTACTTCGATATCCGTCGCTGGAAAGATGCACCAGTTTGTTACGCAGGACCTCTGATGGGTGTTACCATCGAAAAAGTACCGGTAAGCGCTACCTATCCTACTGGATTTAAATACGATCGCTATGCACTCTCAGCCGATCGCCAGAGCAACTGGAAGGATGCCATGTATTACCTGCCTTTCAATACGGAGGATACCTATAAGATGAAAAATTTTGTATCAAACGAAGTTTGGTAAGTAAATCCTTAAAAAAATGAGAATTATGAGATTTCATCATATATTATTGAAATACAGAACGATCACATTGATACTGCTCTGTATGGTATTGTCAGGGAGCCTCTCTGCACAGAACAAAGAAAAAAAGGCAAAAGTGGTCAGCATCAGCCTGAAAGTTACCGATGAAAATGGAAACCCGTTTCCAAAAGCAGCAGTAGTGATCGGCGAAGGGGTCATCCATGCCGAAACCGATGCCAACGGAACCTATGCGTTCAAAGGGTATCCAAATGATTTCGTGGCGGTAACCTCAAAAGGCTATGAAAGAAGTACGGCGCTTGTGGAAGATCTGATTAAAGACCCGGTGATTAAACTGGTAAAGGCGAAGCTTGCAATGTCTGAAGAGGATGCAGTTCCACTGCCATTCAACAACTTCAAAAAACGTGAACTTACCGGTGCACCCGTGGTGCTTCGTTCGTCTCAACTGGACAGATATCCCTCCACCGACCTCCGGAATGCATTTACAGGAATGGCAACCGGTGTGGAAGTCAGGGAATTGAACGGACAACCCGGGATGAGCGCCGAAGAGACCTCCGGTCGTTTCGGCTTCTCCTCCAAGTTGAACGTCTCGGCCCGCGGTACCAACATGATCTATATCATCGATGATGTGCCCACTGATATCACGGAGATGCCACTCGACCCAAATGAGGTGGAATCCGTTACCTTCATCAAGGATATCGCCGGAAAGGCGATGTTTGGACCATCGGCCGCCAACGGCGTGATTTTCATCAAAACCAAAAGAGGCAAGAAAAACGAAAGACTGTTGAACGCCAACATCGAAGTTGGAACTTCCGTCATCGACCGGATGCCAAAATATTCGGAAGGGGCTGATTATGCAACCCTTAACAACCTGGCACGCACCAACGACGGATTGCTGCCACGTTACACGGAGACAGATATCGCAGCTTATGCCAAGAATGACCCCTACGATTATTACCATCCAAGCATCAATTTCAGGGAGATGATGCTGAAGAACTCCATGTCCTTTACCCGAATGAACATCTCTTCATCAGGCGGAAACGAGCGGGTTCAATACTTTGCCTACCTGGGTTACAGTGGTGAAGGCGATATCACCAAGATTGGTGCCACCGCCGACTATAACCGTTTGAATGCCAGATCCAACATTGACATCAAGATCAATGACTTTATCAAGGTACAATTTGACTTCTTCGGAGGTCTGTCATTTCGCCGGTCGGCAAACTATGGTTACAACTCCAACTTTACCAACCAGGATGCCGGCACCAATACCGCCTTGTCTGGTCTGGAGGTCAATACTTTGCTCAACGAAATTACCGATATACCACCCGTTGCATTTCCTGTCTATGCAGCACCCTACGATCCAGCCTCCGGTAACCCACCCTACTATGGAGTTACCTCTACCTGGACGCAAAACCCTATCGGGAATCTTGTAGACAACGGTTACTACAACGAAACCGGCCGTACAGGAACTGCCAATACCGCCCTCGAATTTGACATGAAGAGCATCCTGGATGGTCTGAAATCAAAAACCTTCCTGGGATTCAATGCCTTCAACCAGATTCGTGTCGGTAAAGCGGAGAACTACTATGCCTATATCGCCACACCGGCCAAAACTGTCGCAGGAAATGACACAATTCTCTTGTCCAAGGCACACGATGGAACCCAAATGGCAGATCAGGTACTCCTGAACGACTACTATTTCCAACGGATGTCTTTCTACCAGACCTTCAGTTATGCCAAAAAGTTTGGGGCAAACGACGTTGAGACCTCGCTCACCTATTTTGCCAACAAGATTGCCCGCAACGAGACTGAAGAGCCTCAACGTACGCAGAATGTCACTTTTACCGGGAAATATACCTACAACGACAAGTACATTTTCAATGGAGTTGTCAACTATGGTGGAACCTCCGCCTTTGATGAAGGTAAGCGCTTTGGAATCTTCCCTTCGGGCGGAGCTGCCTGGGTGATTTCAGAAGAAGATTTCATGAAGAAGGCCAAATTTGTCGATTACCTGAAACTGCGTGTGGAGGGTGGTATGCTTGGCTATGAAAGTTTCAGCGCACCATTTGCCTACCGTGACAGGTGGACCAACAACAACAATGGTACCCTTTTCGGACCTGCAACCTCCAACCAGTGGTTTGGAAATACAACAGAGACCCTGGTATACAGGACCTCCTCCAACCGTACCGGAAACCCGGCGATAACCTGGGAGAAACGCAAGGAGTTCAGCACCGGTATCGATGCCATGCTCTTCAACCAGAAATTGTTCCTCGAGGTGACCTATTACAACAACCTTCGCGACGGGGTAATTTCACAGGTATCCAGCCGTACACCCAACATTGCAGGGGTCTCAGGCGCTTTGCCACGTTTCAATTACAACAAGATCAGGTACACCGGTCTGGAATTTGGCTTGCAATTCACCGATAAGATGCAGAATTTCGGCTATTCTTTGGGAGGCAATGGTGCCATCCAAAAAGGGGTCTACGTGAAATTTGATGAGCCTGCCTACCGCTACGATTACCAGGTACGTACCGGCAAAGAGATCGATACTTACTATGGCCAGACCTATGTGGGCAAATTTGCCACGGACGCTGATGCATTGGCAATTCCGCAACTTTATGACCAGACACTTCATGCCGGAGATTTGCAATACAAGGACATGAACAACGACGGTTTCGTTGACGACAGCGATGCAAGTCCGATCGGCAACACCACTCCCCGTCTTTTCTATTCGCTGAACCTGAAGCTCAGCTACAAGGGATTCGAACTCTATGCGTTGGGAACAGGACGTGCCTTTTATGACATCGGTCTGACCAACCAATATTTCTGGAGTGGATGGGGCGACAACAACTATTCGGAGTTTGTGAAAAACAACATCGGAGGTGCTTACCCAAGGCTTACCTACAACAAAGTGAACAACAACTTCGTAGGATCTACCTTCTGGCTGGTACCCGGAGGATTCTTCAAGGTACAAAATGTGGAACTATCCTATACGCTGCCAGCCAACACATTGGGCATGATCGGTGTAAGGGGAGCAAAATTCTTCCTGAGGGGATCCAACCTGCTGACCATCTCCAAAATCAAGGATGTGGACCCTGAGTCACTCAGTTCCGGTATCGATACCTATCCGCTGTTTATGACCTTCTCAGCCGGAGTTAAATTAACCTTTTAATCGAAA
>CAZVTL010000181.1:0-8312 GCA_964630075.1 uncultured Tangfeifania sp. | reverse complement strand
CCTACCAGACCTGCTCCAACAAAGCCGGCAGAGGTGAAGCCTTCAAGAAACCTGAAATTGAACTTGTGATTTCCGATGAGGTACCAGTTTTCATCCCATTTAGTGAAGCACCCAAAGATACGGTCACCACCCAGTCAGGCAACAACAAGCGCATCATTGCTTTTTCACTGAAGAAATTTGATCTGATCAATGCCTCCTTTCACGTAACCAATTCAGCAAAGGGCCGTGATTTGGATGTAAAGGGGGTTGGCCTTTCTTTCAGAGACCTCCTCATGGATCAGCAACCTGGTATGGACCTCATCTCCTACAGTAACCTGAATTTCTCCATTGGAGAAATGGCGGGCAGTCTCCAAAGTGACAAGTTGAAGCATATCTACCTGAGAGATTATCAATTGATTGTTGATTCCATGAAGGTCCAAAAGAGTCAGGATACAGTGAATTATAAATTTCAGGATGTCATGCTGGGATTAAACGCCCTGGATATCCAAACTGCTGACAGTGTTTACCACCTTGCTCTCAACTCATTTGAACTCTGGTACAAATCCAAATCAATTGTCATCAAGGATCTTATTTTTGAGCCCAATATTTCAGATGCTGAAATTCAAAAGAAGTTCAAATTTCAGCATACCCAGTTTTCAGGACGCATTGCTTCTTTGAATATCAGCGGCTTGGACTTTGATTCACTCTTCCATCATAAAAAACTTTTCATCGACGAAATAACCCTGGACTCGGTCACTGCCCACATCTTCAAGGACAAAACCAAACCAATGGATCTGAAAAAGTTCCCGGTTTACCTTGGTCAAACCATCAGGGAAATTAAACTGCCTTTGCACATCAAACATCTGACTGCCGGCAAGGTCAATCTGGTAAACAAGGAGTTGAAAGTTGATGCGACCTACGCAACTGCGAACATCAACCGGGGAACCCTGCATGTTGAAAACATATCCAATATTGATACGCAAAAGGAGCTTTCTATTCAGCTCAATGCCTTTCTGGAGCACAAGGTGCCCTTTGCAGTGAAATTGGGTTTTGACTACCGAAAACCCCGTTTTAGCATGGAAGGATCCTTTGAAAAATTCCAACTCTCCGATTTAAACCATTTGATTACTGCCTATACTCCGGCAAAAATCAGCAGTGGGACTGTAAATGGCATCGATTTTTCGGGTATTGCCTATGAAAAAAAATCTATTGGTACGATGAAATTTCTATACCACGATTTGAAAATTGACCTGGAGCTCAGGGAGAAGGCCAAATGGAAAAGTTCAATCCTTGCTTTTGCTGCAAATACCATTGTTGCCTCCTCCAATCCAGCTTCTCCAAATCTTCCTCCAAAAATCGTGAAATTTGAGGTAGACCGGGACATGAACAAATCCTTCGTCAACATCACCATCAAATCAGCCTTGGCCGGCTTGAAGGAAACTGCAATGATGTCGAAAGAGAACAGAAAAATCTACAACGAAATGAAAAAAAAGGCCAAAGCCGCAAAAGCAACCAATAACCGCTGAAAGTGGCCGGATCATCCTGCATTCCAATCGATTTTCTGTTATATTTGCATCATCGCTTTTGATATCATGAGGAAAAAAACAGCATTTCTAACGATTCTAATCGCCAACATTGTTCTGTTGGTTTTGGCTGTTGTACCTCACCACCACCATCATGAGCAGGTCTGTATTGAAGTTTCGCACTGCCAGGATGATGATAAAGCGCATCAAAATAGCAGCACCCAACACAACCACCAGCACGACTGGAGTGACAACTGCTTCCTGAAGCAAACCTTGACAGTCCCTGTGCAATCGCCAAGGTATGATTTTAAATGCCTGGTTTGCAATGACAATCCGGATACAGCAAGCAATTTTCAGGCCATTTTAGCGGATAAAGATCCGCTGCTTTTTGTGCCTGGTTTAGTTCTGGATGCAAAAAAAGCATTCCCCTCCCGCCAATTTGGTTTAATTCACTCCTCCTGCGGATTGAGGGCTCCTCCCATTGTTTAAATGTTCCTGTTATTCCTTGAATGCCTGCAATTACCAATCGTTGCATTTTGCGTGCATTCTGCCATCATTTGCATCGGACATTTAAACAACATTCAGAATGAAATTAAAAATATATTCTGTTGTGCTGCTTGCAGTTGTTTTTGCGAGCTGCTTCAACAAGCCTGCTGCTGAACCACACGAAGAACACCTGGAACCAAAGCTTCAATATACGGCCTATAGCAACGATTTTGAGCTATTTGCCGAGGCAGATCCCTTTGTAGTGGGTGAAACCGCCAATGTTCTGTCGCACTTCTCCAAACTTCCCGGCTTCAAAGCACTCGAAAGCGGAAGCATAACGATCCACCTGGCTGTCAATGGGAAAGAGGTGACTCAGACACTGGATAAACCTTCCCGCAAGGGAATTTACAGTTTTGACCTGAAGGCCGAGACCGCCGGCAAAGGAACATTGAAATTTCAGATTACCACTGAAAATGGGGCATTTGCAGTGGTAGTTCCTGACATTACCGTTTTTACCTCACATGAAAAAGCCCTCGAAGCTGCCGAGAAAGTGGTGATTTCAAGGACCAATACCACCGTATTCACCAAAGAGCAGTCATGGAAGGTTGACTTTGCAACAGATTTCCCAAAAAATGAACCATTTGGCCAAATTATCAAGACCACTGCACAGTTTCAATCCTCCCAGGGAGAAGAGACCATTGTCTCAGCCAGGACGAATGGCATTGTGCTGATCTCAGGCAATGCTGTCCTGGAAGGAAAAGATGTTTTGAAAGGCCAGATTTTGTTCGTTATTTCCGGCAGTGAATTGGCTGATAACAACATTTCTGTGCGTTATGCCGAGGCCAAAAACAATCTGGAAAAGGCAACAGCAGATTTTGAACGGGCAACTGAGCTTGCAAAAGACAAAATTGTATCTGCACGGGATTTGCTAAATGCCAGGAATCAATACGATAATGCCAAAGCAATATTTGACAATCTGAACAACAACTTCAGTGCTTCCGGACAAAATGTTAAAAGTCCGATGAGCGGTTTTGTCAAACAACTGTTTGTAAAGAATGGCACCTACGTCGAAGCGGGTCAGCCAATTCTAATTGTCACCCGGAACAAGACACTGATGCTACATGCGGAGGTTCAACAAAAATATGCCCCAATGCTGGGTTCGATTGTATCGGCCAACATACGGACCCTGCAGGATAACCGAGTCTATACGATCGAACAACTGAATGGCAAAGTTCTCTCATTTGGAAAGGCCGCCAATTCAGATAACTTCCTCATTCCAATCACCTTTCAAATTGATAACCCGGGTAGTTTTACTGCCGGTGGATTTGTGGAAATGTATATAAAAACGGTTACCAACGCAGAGGCACTGACTGTACCCACCACTGCCCTACTCGAAGAACAAGGGACCTTTTATGTTTATGTTCAGGTGAATCCGGAGCTTTTCGAAAAGAGAGAGGTGAAAATTGGCGTAACGGATGGTATCAGCACAGAAATAATGCATGGACTCAACAGCAGTGACCGAATCGTCACAACTGGTGCGATTCTTGTGAAACTGGCACAGGCTACCGGTACCCTGGATGCCCATTCTGGTCACGTTCATTAAACTTTGCCACCATGCTAAATAATGTGATCAAATTTTCGCTGAACAACAGATACCTGGTACTGCTTTGTTCAGTGTTGCTGGTGGTTTTCGGGATGAGAACCGCCTCGAACATGGATGTAGACGTATTTCCGGATCTCACCGCTCCAACTGTTGTGGTCATGACCGATGCCCATGGAATGGCTTCGGAGGAGGTGGAACGCCTGGTTACCTTCCCCATCGAAACTGCCATGAACGGTGCAACCGATGTTCGCAGGGTACGTTCATCCTCTGCCCAGGGATTTTCATTTGTTTGGGTGGAGTTTGACTGGGGAACAGATATTTTCAAGGCCCGTCAGATTGTAAGTGAGAAACTCATCAGCGTCACTTCCAGCATGCCGCTGGGGGTTGGACAACCGGTTCTGGCTCCGCAATCGAGCGTGATGGGGGAAATTTTCTTCATCGGCATGCAGGCCGACAGCACCAGCATGATGGAGTTGCGAACGATCGCTGAATGGAACGTGAAACCCTTGATTCTTGCTACAGGTGGTGTCTCACAAGTCACCATCATCGGCGGCGACTACAAGCAATACCAGGTATTGGCCAATCCGCAGAAGATGAAATACTTCCAGGTATCAATGGCCGAATTGGCCGAAGTTTGCAAGGGCATTAGTCAAAATTCAACAGGCGGTATCATTCGGCAGTTTGGCAACGAATATGTGGTTCGCGGCATGGCACGGAGTGCTGATCTTGATGCACTGGGCGATTCTTACCTGAAATCAATCAATGGCAAACCGGTCAGGATGAATGATGTGGCAGAGGTAGTCATTGGAAGTGCGCCAAAAATGGGATATGCCTCCGAAAATGGCAAGCCTGCAATTATCATCTCCGTTTCGAAACAGCCAAGTTCCAACACACTGGCAGTCACACAAAGGATGGAGGAGAACCTCGCTGTTTTGCAAAAAACCTTGCCGGCAGATGTGAAACTTGACACAAAGATATTCCGACAGGCTGATTTCATCGAAACCTCTGTCAACAATGTGCAAAATGCCTTGATCGAAGGTGGAATCTTTGTGATCATCGTATTGTTTGTTTTCCTGGGTAGTTTCCGTACCACCGTGATCTCACTCCTGGCCATTCCGCTCTCACTGCTGGGAGCAATTCTGGTGTTGAAAATGTTGGGGATGACCATCAATACCATGAGTCTGGGAGGTATGGCCATTGCCATCGGCTCGCTGGTCGACGATGCCATCATTGATGTGGAAAATGTCTACAAAAGGCTAAGGCAAAACAGGATGAAACCCGAAACTGAAAGGCAAACAGCCTTCACGGTAGTTTTTGAAGCTTCCAAGGAGATCAGGGCATCCATACTCAATGCAACGCTGATCATCATGGTGGCTTTCCTGCCCCTCTTCTTCCTCTCCGGAATGGAAGGAAGAATGTTGCAACCGCTTGGTATTTCATTCGTCGTATCCCTGTTTGTATCACTCATCGTGGCGATGACGTTGACACCCCTTTTGTCGAAGATGTTGCTCTCTGACGAAAAGTACCTGGCCAAAAACGAAAAGGAAAAATGGCTGGTGCGGAAGCTAACTTCATCCTACGAAGCGTCATTGACCTGGAGCTTGCAGCACAAAAAAACAGTTCTTTTCTCGACCCTCGGACTTTTTGTCGCAACACTTCTGGTCTTTTCAACATTTGGGAGAAGCTTTCTGCCCGAATTTAACGAAGGTGCCTTAACCTTGTCAGTCATTACCAAACCAGGTACCTCACTCGAGGAGAGCAACCGGCTGGGGACTTTGGTTGAAAATGAGATGCTGGTAATTCCGGAAGTATCGAGTACTGCCCGGCGTACCGGAAGAGGGGAACTGGACGAGCACTCCCAGACCACCAACAGTGCGGAGATTGATATTAATTTCAAGTTGAAGGAACGCAGTCAGGAAGAGTTCCTTGCGGAAGTAAGGAGCTCTTTGGCACGCATCCCGGGCATTGCCTATACCGTAGGTCAACCATTGGGACACCGGATCGACCATATGCTTTCGGGAACAAGGGCGAACATTGCCATCAAGCTTTTTGGGACCGATCTGAACAGACTTTTCTCCCTGGGCAACCAGGTAAAAAGTGCCGTTGGTGGAATTGAAGGTCTGGTCGATGTCAATGTGGACCAACAGATAGAGATTCCGCAGCTCCAGATACGTGCCAACCGGGCGATGCTGGCGCAGTATGGAATAACCATCGGACAGTTCAATGAATTCGTGGATATCTCCTTTGGGGGTGAAAAACTGGCCGATATCTACGAAGGACAAAGAAGTTTTGATCTGGTGTTGCGGTTGAACAAGGATTATACTGAAACTACGGAAGGCATTCGCTCCGCATTAATCGATACCTACGACGGTAAAAAAGTACCGCTCGAACAGGTGGCAGATATCATTTCTGTTTCGGGTCCAAGTTCCATCAGCAGGGAAAATGTACAACGCAAGATTGTGATCTCTGCCAATGTAGCCGGTCGGGATTTGCGGAGTGTCGTCAATGAAATTCAGCATACCATCAACCAGCAGATTGTACTGCCGGAAGGCTACAGGATTGAATATGGCGGACAATTCGAAAGTGAGGCCAAAGCATCCAACACCTTGATGCTAACCTCCCTGCTGGCTATTCTTATTATCTTCCTTTTGCTTTTCCAGGAGTTTAAAAACTTCAAACTGGCAGGGATTATCCTGCTCAATCTTCCTTTGGCATTGATTGGCGGCGTATTTGCCATCTGGATTACTTCAGCCGTTCTGAGCATTCCAGCTATCATCGGTTTTATCACACTATTCGGTTTGGCAACCCGCAATGGAATTTTGCTCATATCGAATTACCAAAAACTGGAGAAACAGGGAATCTCGTTACTTGAAACGGTAACCAAAGGCTCATCCGACAGGTTAAATGCGATCCTGATGACGGCTCTGACGGCCGCATTGGCCTTAATCCCAATGGCATTCAAAGGAGATCTGGCGGGAAATGAGATACAGAGTCCCATGGCGAAAGTGATATTGGGGGGATTACTTACTTCGACCCTTTTGAATATCTACATTGTGCCGATAGTTTACAGCATTTTAAACCACCGCGGAATTATAAAAACTGAAAAGAAATGATACGCTTTATCATCAAGGTACTTTTAACTTCGGTATTGATAGTCACTATCTCCGAGGTTGGGAAACGCAACTCCATCCTGGCAGCAGTTTATGCCTCCCTCCCATTAACCACTTTGTTGGCAATGGTCTGGCTCTATCTTGACACTTATGACACGCAAAAAGTATCCTCCCTTTCGTGGAATGTACTGATTGCTGTTATCCCCAGCCATGTGTTCCTGATCGCATTTCCGCTACTCGTGAAATATGGATTTAATTTCTGGATTTCACTGTTCATCTCTATGGCTTTAACAGCTATGGCCTATTGGGCTTATGTAGTTGTATTGAAGCATTATGGCATTCATCTTTAACAAATTGTAATTATGCATAATATCAAAATAATACTTCTATTTTTCTTCTTCCCTTTTTCGCTGATGGCCCAGGATATTATTGAAAATGTGGTCAAAGAGATTGAAATAAACAACACGTCGCTTGTTGCACTGCGAAAAAGTGTGGATGCTCAGAAAATCGGAAACAAAACAGGAATATTCCTGCAAAATCCGGATGTGGCGTTTAACTACCTGTGGGGCAATCCCGCTCAGAATGGCAACCGAACAGATTTCTCCATTTCCCAAACCTTCGATTTTCCATCGGCCTACAGCTATAAAAACCAGATTTCCGACTTGAAAAACGACCAGGCAGAGCTGGAATACCGACGACAATTGATAAATATACAATTGAAAACCAGGTTAATCTGTTGTGACCTAATCTACCTGAATGCCTTGCATGCTGAATTATCAAAACGGGTGACCCATTCCCAAAGTATTGCGAAATCATACCAGGTGAAATTTGAAAAAGGTGATGCCAATATCCTGGATTGCAACAAGGCACAATTGAACCTGCTAAATGTTGGCAAAGAGTTGGAAACAGTCACAATCGATCGCAATGCCCTATTGTCGGAACTGGCACTTTTAAATGGGGCAAAACCTGTTGCATTCAAGGAGACCAACTTTGAAATGGCTGAAATCCCCATGGATTTTGACCAATGGTACCAGTTGGTGGAACAAAACAATCCAACCTTCAGCTGGTTGAAAAAAGAGATAGAGATCAGTCAGAAGCAGACCGGACTTAACCGCGCCTTGAGTCTGCCAAAACTACAAACCGGGTACATGAGTGAGTCGGTGGTGGGACAGCAGTTTCAGGGTATAACCGTTGGTTTGACCATCCCTTTGTTCGAAAACAAGAACAAGGTCAAATATGCGGAAGCCAATTCCCAGGCCATGGAAAGTATCGCAACTGACAACAAAATCCAGCTTTACAACCACCTCAAAACCTTGCACACAAAAACCATTGCACTGCAGAGGAATGTGAAGTATTACCGTGCAAGCCTGCTCGCTTTTGACAGTTTGGATTTAATCAAAAAAGCGCTGGACAAAGGTGAAATCTCATTGATCAATTACATCCTTGAATTTTCGCTCTATTATGAAAGCATCAACAGACTGCTTCAGTTGGAACGGGATATGAACAAAACAATGGCAGAATTGAACCAATTCATCTGATCGGTTCAATTCTGCCATTGTTGCATGAGATAATTGACAACAAATCTGTCAATTATCTCATGCATTTTCCCCA
>CAZVTL010000180.1:0-8348 GCA_964630075.1 uncultured Tangfeifania sp. | reverse complement strand
GCGGGAAAGCCAATTTGAGCCATGGGAACATGGATGCGGGAACTTTTGTCCTTGAGTTGAATGGTGTTCGCTGGGTAATAGATCCCGGCAATCAGAATTACTACCTGCTCAACAAAATTGGTTTTAGGCTGTCAGACCAATCACAAAATGGGGAACGATGGACCTTGCTCACCAAGAAAAACCAGGGACACAGTACCCTCACCATCAACGATGCAAGATTCCTTGTCAACAGTACGGCAACCATCCTCGATTTCAAAGAGGGGGCAACTCCTGAAGTAACCATCGACATGACTTCCCTCTACGGAACAAATATTGGCTCCCTGAAGCGGCGGTTCGTCAAGGAGAGCAACCAGGCAATCTTGGTGGAAGACCATTTTGAAATCAACGACTCAACCAAAAATATTACCTGGGGTCTTATGACCCTTGCCGATGTCCAAGCAGACCCAACAGGCGCCATCCTGAAGCTGGATGGAAAATTTCTGAAATTAACCATTCTGGAGCCTGAAAATGGGAAGATTTCAACCATTTCGCTGGATCCGCCTCCGATGGAAATTGACAAAACCATCAAGGGTTTGAAACGGATCGAAATCCGGGTCCCGGCATGGACTGTAAAGAACGGAAAAGGGAGCATCAGGGTCAGACTATCCGGCATGTAAAAATAGACCTGGTAAAACAGCACAGTTGTAACCCAAAAGCACCAATGCGCAAAATTAGGAGGATCATCATGTCATACCGTTTCTCCATAATGAATGTTTACTATGTATAGAATAATCCTATTGGCAGCCATTTTCATAGCCATCCTCCCAAGCTGTTTTGGACAGGGCAAAGATCAAATTCAAACGATCACTCTCTCACCGGGGGAGAAAGTATGGGCAGGCATCATCAATGATGGGCAACTTATGCCCTTCTCGGGGGAGTATTCGATGGATTTTTATGGCAACAACAAATCCAACCAACTCCAGCCAATGATCCTCACCAGCCAAGGACAGTTTGCCTGGAGTCCCCAACCCTTCAGCTTCGTGCTGAAAGAGAACAAAATAACCATCACTGATCCAAACCAAAAGGTAATTGCAGGGAGCGCAGGTACCACCCTGGCTGATGCCCAGCGGCATGTCAGGGAGAATTATTTCCCGGCCAACGGAAAACTCCCGGATACGCTACTCTTTTCAAAGCCGCAATACAACACCTGGATCGAGCTGACCTACAACCAAAACCAGGCCGACATCATCAAATATGCGCAAGGAATTCTTGACAACGGCTTTCCTCCCGGGGTACTGATGATCGACGACACCTGGCAGGAGGATTATGGTTTGTGGCGATTTCACCCCGGCCGGTTCAGTAACCCGAAGTCAATGGTGGAGCAGCTGCATGCGATGGGTTTCAAGGTAATGCTCTGGATTTGCCCCTTTGTCAGTGCCGACCAGGCCGCCATCTACAACCAGCTTAAAAAATCAAAAGCTTTCCTGATCGAAAAAAAGAAGGAGTCAGACACCTGGCAAACACAGACCAAACCACTGATGGTGGAGTGGTGGAATGGGCAATCAGCAGTGCTGGATCTCTCCAATCCGGCAGCCGTCGACTGGTTCAACGGACAACTGGATGGTCTGGTAAGAGATTTTGGCATCGATGGTTTCAAGTTCGATGCGGGTGACATGAGATTCTACCCTGCCAACGGATTGAGCAAGGGAAATGTAACACCCAACGAGCAATCCGAACTGTTTGCACAATTCGGCTTAAGATTTCCGCTCAACGAATACCGTGCCTGCTGGAAGATGGGTGGACAACCCCTGGCACAAAGACTACAGGATAAATCACACAACTGGGCAGATCTTCAAAAGCTAATCCCCAACATGATCGTGGAAGGACTTTCGGGCTATGCCTTCTCCTGTCCTGACCTGATTGGTGGCGGTGACTGGGTCTCCTTCCTGGATGAATCCAAACTCGACAGGGAGTTGGTGGTACGCTCGGCACAGTGTCATGCCCTGATGCCCATGATGCAATTTTCGGTGGCACCCTGGCGAATTCTAAGCAAGGAGCAACTGGATGCGGTAAAGAAAGCGGTAGCATTGCGGGAAAAATTCACCCCACTCATCATGAAATTGGCACGTGAGGCCGCCAAAACTGGAGAGCCAATTCTGAAAAGTATGGAATATGCATTTCCAAATCAGGGCTTTGCCGAAATAAAAGACCAGTTCTTGCTCGGCGACCAACTGCTGGTGGCGCCCATGCTGGAGAAAGGTAAGACAGAGCGGACAGTTCTACTTCCAAAAGGAAAATGGCTGGCCGATGATGGAAAGTTATACAAAGGAGGGAAAAGCTATTTGATAACTATCCCATTGGATAGACTCGCCCATTTCGAGCTGGTAAAATAACTTTGACGGTCTATTTGCGATATGGAAAAGAAAGAATCAATCATTGGGATCCCCATTACTGCCAAAAACAAACTACAATGAAACAAATCGTGGTTTTACTTCTTATGGTCATTTTCGCTCCTGCAATTTCGGCACAGACCAGCCATTACTTTGCAGAACAAGGGTGCAGGATCTCTTTGAAAAATGATACACTGGTCATGGAAAACAGTCAAATCAAAAGAACCTGGCTGTGGAACAACGGCAACCTGATGACCCTTACCCTGGTGAGCAAAATGGGGAAATTTCGATGGGAAACTTCAAACAAGCAAGCCGATCTTTATCTGCCACTTGAAAGCCAGACTGCTTCAAAGACTGTGATTAAAACAGAACTCGTTCCCGACTCCTACCAAAGTGTAAAACATGTTCGCACCACCATTCAATACCAGCTGAAAGACCTGCAAATCCGGAAAATAATCAAACTGTATCCCGATTGTCCGGCCATGGCCACCGAACTCTACTACAAAGGCAGGGCATCCAAAAAATGGTTTAGCACCCTGGCAAATGCAGTAGACCAAAAGAACATCGAAACAATCAGCAGAAGTTCTGAGGCCACAAAACTGCCAAGCATGGAGCAGTTGACCCTACCGGGAAAACATTGGAAAATAAAGGCTGTCGAATTTTTCGATGTGACCGACCGTTTCAATACGCTGGTTCTTCCGGTAAATGCCATCGCCTACCGCCAGCCTGCACTTTTCAGGGGCAACCTGTTGTTTGCCGAAAACCTGGAGAATGAAGAGGGTTTTTTCCTGCTGAAGGAGGCCCCCAATTCAAATACTCAGCTTCACTATCCCCAGGGGGATTACCTGGTAGGAGGTGGTAATTTCAAGATGCTGGGTTTGGGTGTCGATAGCCTGGATATACTTCCCACAGAATGGATCCGGGGATACGGCTATGTCACAGGTCTTTACAAAGGTGATGGCAAGGGAAAAGAGGAAGCGCTGCGCAACTACCAGCAGAAAATTCGTCCGCTGCTGGCCGACAGGGACGAAATGATCATGTTGAATACCTGGGGCGACCGTGGACAAGATACCCGGGTAAATGAAGCATTCTGTCTGAAGGAGTTGGAGTTGGCAGCCAAAATGGGCATTACCCATTTTCAGGTTGACGATGGATGGCAGGCAGGAAAATCGGCCAATTCAGCCTTTGGTGGTAGTTTCAAGGATATCTGGAGTAATCCGGATTACTGGAAACCTGATCCCGTCAAATTCCCCAACGGTCTCGCCCCGTTGATCAAAAAAGGGAAGGAACTGGGGATCGAAATATGCCTGTGGTTCAATCCAAGCATTCAGAATAATTTTGCCGATTGGGAGAAGGATGCAGGCGCACTGATCGGTCTCTACCATACCTACGGCATACGAACCTTCAAAATTGACGGCACCAACATTCCAAACAAGGAGGCTGAGATTCGGCTCCGGATGCTCTATGAGAAAGTAATGGAAGCCACTGCCTGGAAGGCTGTACTGAACCTCGATGCCACGGCAGGTCGTCGTGGCGGATACTTCTATTTCAATGAATATGGAAATTGCTTTCTCGAAAACAGGTATACCGACTGGGGAAACTACTACCCTTACTGGACGCTTCGAAACCTTTGGATGCTCTCCCAATACCTGCCTCCGCAGGGATTGCAAATTGAGTTTCTGAACAAATGGAGGAACGGGGATAAATACAAAAATGACCGGTTTGCACCCGGAAACTACTCCTTCGACTATCTGTTTGCCATTACCATGGTGGCGCAACCCCTGGCCTGGATGGAGTTGGCCAACCTCCCGGCAGAGGCTTTCCATACAGCACAAACCATTCGAAAATACCGCGAAATCCAGCAGGATCTTCACAAAGGAACCATCTTCCCAATCGGCAATGAACCCGATGGGAAAAGTTGGTGCGGATTTCAATCGTCGGGGGAAAAATCAGGGTACTTTTTGGTTTTCAGGGAAGATAACAATCAGTGGTTGTTTTCCATGAAGACAAGTTTAGACGCAGGGAAGGAGATCGTTTTTACACCGATACTGGGTGACGCAAAGGCGTTTGTGGCCAAAACCAGCACAAAGGCTGAAATCACCTTTATCCTCCCCTCCCCAAATAGTTTTGCACTCTATCAATACAAATACAAATAACAGACAGAAAAACGCTTCCAATGAGAAATTCTTTAGGATTATTGCTTCTTTGCTTCTGCTGGCAAACCCAAGCCTTCTCGCAAGAGTCACCGGCAACTGCCAAGCCCTGGAATACCCACACACTTTTGAATAGTTACCGTCCGCTGCAACCCATGCCAGGAACAAAACCAGAATTCATCGACCTCGACAACGACGGAGATCCGGATGTGATGAAATACACCACAGCCAACGGTTTCCCTGTACAATGGATCGACGATGACGACGACATGAAACCCTCCGATTCGGAAGGAGATACCGACAACGACTGCCTAATGGCTGATGTGAACAAGGATGGCAAATATGGCAGCCATTCAGATGCCATCGTTGACTGGGTCGACAGCAACGGGGACGGCAAAGGAGATATCCAGATCTTCTCCGAATATGCCGCAGAGAAAGAGAAGGACAAACCATGGGGTCCCGGTCATTTTATGATCAACATGGACCTCGACAAGGACGATATCCTCAACTACATCGATTGGAACAGCTTCAAGGTACGGTGCTGGATACACGACGGGAAAGCCGATTTCTTTGAAGACTACTCGGGCCATACCCTTTTCCTCAAAATTCATGCCTCCCCGCAAAATATCAACGATCTTCGCCTCAACTGGGAAAACCCTTTCCTCTTTTACGATGTCGACAAGGACGGACTGACAGAATCTGCCATCCGTTTGCTGGATCGCCCCACCTATGGCAAACCTGGAGACAAATTCCTTACCAACCTGACGGGAAAGATTGACTATGTCACCATGGCATACGACCTCGACAACGACAACTCACCGGGGAATCCATTCGATTTCGACATGACCATCACCCTCCGTGGCGGCGGTTTTGATTACATGGACCAGGTACACAAATTCAAAAACCTGCGAGGTTTGCCTGCTGCAGACCAATACTTCATGGATCCACGAGTCCGTCAGCTGGATGAATTCATCTACCCCGATCACGACAAGGCAAAAGACCTTGTTTTCAACCGGGGCAAATGGAACGAAGCTTGGCTGGTCTACGACGAGGACGACGACTGCGAGCGGTGGGAACGGGTCGAACTGTTGGATCCCAAAGACGACTACACCATCGGTGCCAGAAAAGGCGGACTGGATGACAATCCGCAAGCCGATCCCGTTGGGGACAGGGGCGACTGGGACCTCGACAACTCGGGAAACGGCAACCTCTATATCAGTCCGCTGGATGGTAAAATCCACCTCTTTGGCGCAGAAAAAGGGACCTGGAGAGTCGACCAGAATGCCTTCTATTTTCAGGGAATGGGAGGTCTGTATGATGGATATGGCCCTGTCCGTACCCCTGCCGACCCAAAGATCTTTCCACTGATCAGTTACCTCGACACCGACAAGAATGGCTTCTTCGACCAAATCTCCTTCGATCTGGATGGAGATAAAAGAGTTGACTACAGCTACTCCCTGAAAGAGATTGGCATCAGCGATATCGCGGAGGTCATCAAAATCGACAAAATGCAGTATGCTGATTTCGGCAAACTGGACAAAACCGTTTCTGAAAAAACATGGCAAAACGCCCTTGCCTTCGTCCAACTGGCAGAAAAACAGGGAATCAACACCCAATGGTATGCCTTGCTCAAGCACCCGATGACGGTGCGGCAAAAGTATAGTCAGGGCTACTGGCTCAAATTCTACCTCTTCATGGACCTGCTTGAAAAAGCCAGCAAGGAGCAAAACAAAGAACTGGTGACAACAATTGTAAAGACCTACTTCGGGCAGAAGTGAAAGACATGGATACCAAATACCTCGCAACACTGCTTTACCTGCTGCTTGGTGGAATCTCCGGCTCAGGAGCAGAAAAATATAGTGTCACTTCCAAAAAAACGGTGGTGGTTAAGCCTGCCATTTCTGCCAAAGCAATTGCCAATCCAGGGAAAGGCTGGGTGGCATACGGGAAGGCTGAAAATCAGTCCAAAGAGGCGGTAGACTTGAATCAGCAAAACTTAGTTTTTAGGGCAGGAGAGAATGGCTATTCCTGTTTCCGGGCTCCCAGTATGGTTGTTACACCTGGTGGTACGATCCTTGTTTTCAGCGAAGGCAGGGTAAATAGCTCAGCCGACGAAGGCGACATAGACATTGTATTGAGAAGGTCAACCAACAATGGCAAAAACTGGACGGCCATACAAGTTATCGAAAACGACGGTCCTAACCCATGTAAAAATCAATGTCCGGTTGTGCTACCCAATGGGCATATCCTATTGGTGTGGCTTTGGAATAAATCCATCAGTTCGGAACGCGAACGTACTACCAGAGAAGTGTATTATACATACTCAGATGACGAAGGTAAGACTTGGGTTAAGTCAAGGAATATCACATCATCGGTGTCCCGGCCTGATTGGGGATGGTCGGGAATGGGTCCCTGTCATGGAATAGTAAAAACGTTTGAGCCACACAAAGGCAGAATCATCATTCCATCCAGACACGAAGAAAAGCGCTCGTTCTCGCATGTGATATACTCCGACGACAATGGCGAGACCTGGCAGATCGGTGGTTCTGCCCTGAGAAATCAAACAACAGAAAGCACAGTCGTTGAGTTAAGCGATGGCAGCATTATGCTCAACAGCCGCAATGGCCGGGATGGTGAACAATTTCGAATGATATCACTCAGCCACGATGGGGGTCAGACATTTTATTCTACCACTGCCTGCCAGCAGTTGAATGAACCTACCTGTCAGGGTGTTTTGCTTCGTCATTCAATACAACCTGAAACAGGGCAGGCCATCCTCCTTTTTTCGAACCCCGACAGCTCCGAGAAGTCGGTCAGGGTGAATGGCACCATACGAGTAAGCTCCAATGATGGTATAAACTGGATAAAAAGCTACAGGTATTCTCAACCGGCACCCGCCTTTTCCGGTTATTCAGATCTTGCGCTTATGCCAGACGGGCAGGATGTTGCTGTGGTTTACGAATCAGGAAAACACTACAAAAAGGGACTTCGCTACGATGGAATAGCTTTCCACATTGTAAAAAAAGAGTGCATTATGAAATGATATTAAACTTAGGAGTCTGAATCCAATGATTTTTTAGCTCATTTTCCCTTGAACCCTGTAGGGTGTGAATGCATGGAAAACTAAAGATAAATATAAGTCTCCTCAGCTAAACTTGGGGATTATAGACTTGTCAAATTGGCCTCGAATTTACTTGATCTTCCAAACCAAGAGATCTCAATGTTCTACAACATGTTTTTATTTGTGCAAAGCTTTGCGTTGGCTGACAATAGAACAGACCCTTTGTAACAACAAAATTAAATGTAATATTTACGTTTAATATTAAAAATTAGACCATGAATATTAAATATTTATTGCTTTTTGGCTTGTTTTTTATTGGTAATTTGCAAACTTCAATTGGAAAAAATTACCCTTCTCTCCTTCTACCGCCGGAGACCAAACCTCTTGCTGATTTGCAACAGGATTTTCTTGACCTAAGGTTTGGCATGTTCATTCATTTCAATATTCCCACTTATGGCGGTGACGACTGGCCAGATCCTCAACTGTCACCCGTGGTTTTTAATCCGCAAAAGTTGGACTGTAACCAATGGGCAGATGCAGCAGTTTCGGCAGGAATGACTTATGGATGTTTAACCACTAAACACCACTCTGGGTTTTGTATCTGGCCCACCAAAACAACCAGTTACAACGTGATGAACAGCCCGTTCAAACGGGATGTCGTCAGGGAATATGTAGATGCCTTCCGAAAAAAAGGGCTCAAAGTATTTCTTTATTACTCAATTCTGGATACGCATCACAACATCAGACCGGGTTGGATCGAAAAGG
>CAZVTL010000179.1:0-8374 GCA_964630075.1 uncultured Tangfeifania sp. | reverse complement strand
TAGCCTATGATGTCAATTCAATTGCACGGATTTGCCTATCCTTTGTGGTTCGCGACGTCAACGTAGAGAAATCCATCAATGCCATCCTCCAATCTGCCTATACCGGTGAGAGCGGCGACGGAAGGATTTTTGTCTCAGAAATAGTTCAGTCGGTTCGGATCAGAACCGGTGATTCGGGCGACGAATCCTTGTACGATAAGAAATAGCCGATAACAATTTCAATCATAAAATAAAAAGAGATGAGAAAATTAACAAAATATACCGGGTTGATCTTACTCGGATTGATTGCCCCCTTTGCCCTTTTTGCTGCCGACACACCGGCTGCCGAACCGGTCCCTTTCATTGATGCAGGAAATACAGCCTGGATGATTGTAGCAACTGCCCTGGTACTACTGATGACCATCCCTGGATTGGCGCTCTTCTATGGTGGATTGGTACGCCAAAAGAATGTATTGAATATTCTGATGCAATGTTTTATATTGACCGCTGTCATCAGTCTTGAATGGGTAATCTTTGGTTACAGCCTATCCTTCAGTTCTTCTACGGGTGCACTTGCTCCATACATTGGAGGCTTTGACTGGGCTTTCCTCAATGGAATTGGGGTAACTGATGTAAGTCCATACTATATATCCCAGGCTACCGCCAGGATTCCACATCTTTTGTTTGTACTTTTCCAGTGCATGTTTGCCATCATCACCCCCGCCCTGATCATTGGAGCCTTTGCTGAACGTATTCAGTTCCGTGGCTTCCTTATTTTCTCTGTTCTGTGGGCTATTTTTGTTTACAATCCTGTTGCGCACTGGGTATGGTCGGCCGATGGCTGGATGTTTAAACTTGGAGTACTTGACTTTGCCGGTGGTACAGTCGTTCATATCAATGCAGGTATCGCCGCCTTGGTGATGACCCTGATGATAGGTTCGAGGAGAAACTACAACAACCACCCAACTCCTCCCCACAATATTCCAATGGTCGTGATGGGTGCAGCCCTTCTTTGGGTTGGATGGTTTGGATTCAATGCCGGAAGCGGTTTGGCTGCAGACGGATTGGCCGTCAGCGCATTCCTCGCAACCCACATTGCTACGGCAACTGCAGCTGTTACTTGGGTAATTCTTGACTGGATCTTGAATAAAAAACCTACCGTCATCGGTATCAGTACAGCAGCAGTAGCAGGATTGGTGGCCATCACACCAGCAGCTGGATTTGTTGGCGTAACCGGAGCCATCGTTATAGGAATCCTGGTTGCCGTGGTCTGCTTCTTCATGGTTTCTGTAGTTAAGCACAAATTTGGCTACGACGACTCTTTGGATGCCTTTGGTGTACATGGAATCGGTGGCATCATCGGAGCACTTGCTACCGGACTTCTTGCAACCCCAACGATTCAATCTGCTTACAGTGGTCTTTTTTATGGCAATCCAAAACAGTTTTACCTTCAACTGATTGCAACAGTTACAACCATTGTCTTCTCGGGAGTAATGACCTTTATCCTGTTCAAAATTGTAGATAAACTGGTCGGTATTCGCGCAAGCAAAACGGAAGAAATTGCCGGCCTCGATATCACACAACATAACGAAATCGCTTATTCTGAAAGCGACTAGTGAATGATTTATCCTAACTTGAATATATCAATTGCACATCCTACAGCTTAGTAAAATTCCGATACAACGTTCATTTTTGTAGGTGCGATATTCCGGGTAACAAGGCAATAATCTCAAAAGATTAATGGCCAATGTTACCCGGATTTTTTTTGGTAAGGTATGAACAAATATATGCACACCATTCATCAATGGTTATCTTCTGAAGAGGTTACAACAGGTAATATTAAGCGGATGAGAAGGGGGAAATACTCAGAAAATCGGAACCTCTCGTTTGAAAGTCTCTTCGAGGGAGATAAAGGTTTCAGTACTGGAAATACCTGAAATCTTCTGGATCTTGTCACTCAACACTGATTTAAGATGCTCATTGTCCCGTGCATAAATCTTGGCAAAAATTGCATACTGTCCGGTGATATAATGGCATTCAACAATCTCCCGGATGGAGCGAAGCTGCTCCGCTACTTCTGAATACAAACTTCCTTTTTCCAGAAAAATACCGATGTAGGAACAGGTTCTGAAATCTATCTTTTTGGGATCAACGGTATAGCCTGAACCAACAATTACCTCCATCTCCATCATCCGGTTGACGCGCTGGTGAACTGCAGCCCTGGAAACTCCACAAGCCTCGGCAACATCCTTGAAAGGAATACGCGCATTTTTCGTTACGATGTCCAGAATTTGGAGATCTGTATCATCCAGTTGGTTCCTGAGTGTCATTTTAATTCACAATTATTTAAGCTTTGCTGTAACTGTTCCTCTTTACTTTCTGCCAATCGGTCTCCTTGGTTCCGAGGGCAGGCCGATCAGTGGCCTTGTACCCAATGCCAACGACAGAAAGCACTTCAAGGTGATCAGGAATATGAAGAAGGTTGCAGATAAACTCATTGGCAGTCTGCTCATCGTCGTGAAACCGACGATGAATCTGTACCCAGCAAGAACCCAACCCCAAGCCTTCAGCAGCTAGCTGCAAAATAATGGAGGCAATGGAACAATCTTCAATCCAGACATCACTTTTGGTCTTATCCCCGGAAACTACGATGGCAAGCGGTGCATGTTTTAAAAGGCAGGCGCCATGCGGTTTTGAAAGCGATAGTTGGTTCAGTAAACCAGCTTCATCCACAACTACAAACTCCCAAGGCTGGCCATTTTTTGATGAGGGTGCCAGCAATGCAGCTTTTAAGAGCTGCTTTACCAACGCTTCCTCTATTTTTTTATCGCTAAATTTTCGGGTACTTCTTCTGTTGTAAAGGATGTCAAGCATGGTTTGGTTTTATTTGCAAAAATAGAAACCATATCGATTTTTCAACAGCGATTGATCATTTTTTTTAAAAAACTTCAAATATTTTGTCACTATGATTTAAAAGTAGTACCGAGAGAGCACTACATCCACAATTCATGCCTACCAACAGACTAACGATCAGTATAACGGGTATAAAGCTGATCCATTAACAATAGAACAGATATCGCGGCAACTATGATGATGTAGGTAAATGACATTTTACTCAAGGCTTGGGAAAATAATTCAAACGGTCTGGTAATCCAAGTTAAGTCTAATTTCTCGAAAATAATCAACCCATTCATGGTTGAATCAGCCGGCAAAAAGGAAAAATAAAAAAGTACACTGAAAAAGACTAACGCAAAGCCAACAAAAACACTCCACCAAATTTGCCTGCTAATCAGCGGTAGATAGACCATCTTTGTGTAAACCGGTTCCAATCTTACACGGTTCATTACCTGAAGTTTGAAGTCATCTGACGGCTTCTCCATTGGAAGTTCCTTCAGATATCCGATAAGTCTCTCCTTGTTTTCCATTTCACGATCTGTTTGTATTGTTTTTGCAGACAATAATTCAAGCCTGCTGACTCATGTACCTATTTTTAACAAAACACTGCCTCTTTACCCTTAAGCAAACCATGTAGTTGTTCATACAGCTTCTTTCTACTCCTGAAGAGTTTAACCTTGACATTGGATGCTGACATATCCATTATTGCAGCAACCTCATCCACAGGAAGTTCCTCAAAGTAATAAAGATTCAGAATGGCTCTTTCTTCGGGATCAAGCTGATCCATGGCCTTGTGAAGATAGGTTCCCCGCTCTTCGGCTGTAAACTGTCCGACGGCCTCTTCACATTCCAGTAGCTCCTGGTCTGTAAGCCGATAATCTTCATAACTGATAAAATTTTGCTTTTTACGCCTTACCTTTGATATGGCGGTTGTATAGACAATCCGAAAAAACCACGTTTTAAAGGCTGCGCCACCCTTGAATGTATCAAGTGAACGGTAGGCCTTTAGAAAAGAATCCTGGGCCGCCTCCTCGGCATCCTCCCTGTTTTTGGTGATCTTCAGGGAGAGAGAAAAAGCAAGTTGCTTGTATTTATCTACAAGTGGTGCGAAAGATTCAACATCTCCTCCCAGCACTTTTGCAATATAATATGCATCATTCTTTGCCTCCATTACGACATTAGACACCCAAGACCAACTTTTGGTTACACTGTGGAGTAGCTATTTTCAAAAATAACAAATAAATTTTGTTTTTGTAACCGCATCAAAGTTGTTGCGTCAAATGGGCAAATACAAATCCTTAAAAAACAAAAAAAATGGTAGCGACAATTGCAGTTTTTATTCCGATAGCATTCTTTGTCATGTTCTTCGGAATTGTTTATGTATCCATTACATCACGTAACCGTGAAAGAATGGCCCTGATTGAAAAAGGAGCAGATCCCAAGCTATTTGAATCCGAAAAGAAACCCTCCAGCGGAGGCATCTTAAAATGGGCTTTGCTGATGGTAGGCATTGGTCTGGGTATCTTTCTTGCCACTTTTCTCGTTGAGACAGGAATGAATGAACCAGCTTCCTACTTCTCCATGATCCTACTTTGCGGAGGTGCCGGTCTTCTAATCTCCTACAAAGTTGAGCAGAAAACAAACAAAACTTTGGACAAGGAGTAGTTCACTTTTCAGATCAAAAGTAAAGGGTACTTACTCGGTACATCTTTGGATGGCCTTGCTAATGGCCTGCTGACAAACCGGACAGAAACTGTCCG
This sequence comes from uncultured Tangfeifania sp., assembly GCA_964630075.1. Classification (GTDB taxonomy): domain Bacteria; phylum Bacteroidota; class Bacteroidia; order Bacteroidales; family Prolixibacteraceae; genus CAINVV01. The sequence continues at coordinate 3,740 of CAZVTL010000179.1, read as the reverse complement.
GTTTGTTTGATTTCATGCGGCAATCATCCATTGGGCTGAATACTCCCTTGGCAACATAACCTCCCCCTTCAAAAACTCCTGTTTTATTGGCAAACTCAGGAGTTCTCGGAGTAGGAACAGGTGTGGAAGGATCAATCAATGATCCCCATTTGGTTTTGAAATCCACCATGGTAGTCAGGTTGGGTTCCCAAGGCTCCACACGAAGGTTGTAGTAATTCTCGTACGCTACTTCTGAGGTATAATATTCATCCCCTAATCCGGCAAATTCATGACCAAATTCATGGATAAAAACCTTTTCTGCCAGTGCATGGTCGGAAGTACAAACTGAGAGGTAGTTACAAAAGCCTCCGCCTCCGTATTCTGGTGAATTTACCAGCACAATGAGGTAATCGTAGGGAAGCGCTGCGGCATGGTCACAAACAGACTTTAAATCGGTCGTTGTAAGGTAGCGCGCAATATCAAAAGTATAGAAGGTACTGTTGTAAAGCGTATTTGCATAAATGTTCCTGCCAGGGATATCTGTACCGGATTCAACTGATGGCGTTTGCACAGCATAAATATTGAACTTGCTTTTGTTGGCAGCAATTGGCTCAACTGAAAAAAGTGCCTTTGTCAATCGCTCTGCATCCTTTACAAATTTACCCATCTCCTTTGCGCAATAACCTTCAGCTAAAATTACTACATCCACCCTTTCGGAAGGATCCCCTGATTGTTGCACCATTGCATAATCATACACATTGGGTAATTCCCTGGTAATAAAATAGTTGGCGGGATCAATGGTTACTTTATAAATATTTTCAAAAATACCATCCCTGTTACGAAAATCAATCTCCAGCAACACCTTGTTTCGCGGAAATGGGAATCGAATCACCTGGTAAAAAGCACGTTCAATTATCCTGGCTTCTGCGGTTGTCTGCCACTCTTGAAACAAGGGAGAAAAACCCTGCTGGAAAATTGGAGTTTGGGTGGCAATGTCCTTTACAGTATACCTGTAATTACCCAACACCTGCCCGTCTACCTGAAGCTTGTGCACTCCCCCCCAGACTGGTTCGCGCTTTTGTTGCACTGGTGTCACCTTGGCAAAATCATTCTTCCCCACTAGCAGGTAGTCAAAACGAAAAACACCTGTAGTAAAATAATCGTCAAAGCCCTTCTGGGCAGACAAAATCAGTGGCACCAGGTAACATGTAAAAAGAACAAGATATCTCAACATTGGAAATTCAAAATTTGGGTTTAGGCAGATCTATTTTATTGCTCAATAAAAACGTCTCTGCGCTACAACATTAATAATTACTGATAAAATAATATATTCCGGCTTCTTTCATTAATTTTGCAGAAATCTCAAATTTATACAATTCTCACTGAATAAAAAGTACTATTTCATGCAACTTTTCTACGATTATTTAAGAGAACTACTTCTGAATGCTCAACTTCATCCAAGGTTTGCAATCTACCTGGCAGCTCTTGGAACATTTTTATTTCTTTCCCTCATTGCCCTTATCCTCTTCTTTCCGCTGCGAAAGCTTTTGATTACCATTGTTGAAAAGCTAACAGCACACACAGATACCATTTGGGATGATGTACTTTTTGAACACCGTGTATTTCATGCCGTTGCCCATCTAGTTCCAGCCATCTTCGTATACGCTTCTGCAGGATTTGGCTCTGAAGATCTGGTTGCATTGCCTGGATTAATTCAGAAAGTTGCCAAAATTTACATTACCTATTCAGTCGTTTTGAGTCTGGTCCGTTTTCTGGATGCTTCCCAGGATATTTACAACACCTATCCATTTGCCAATGAACGACCGATCAAGGGATATCTCCAACTGGTCAAAATTCTCATCTATTCAATCGCTGCCATCGTCTTGGTTTCCATTCTCGTCAACCAGGATCCCGGTCGGCTTTTCGCAGGTCTAGGTGCCATGGCTGCCGTCTTAATGTTTGTATTCAAAGATCCTATTTTGGGATTTGTGGCCAGTATTCAGCTGGCAGCCAACAAGATGGTGAAACCAGGTGATTGGATCACTGTTCCAAAATTCAGTGTGGATGGCACCGTAGTCGACATTTCACTCACTACCGTGAAGGTCCAGAATTGGGACAAAACAATTACTTCAATTCCAACATATTCGCTTGTTTCTGAATCTGTTACCAACTGGATTGGAATGCAGGAATCGGGAGGCAGGCGCATCCAGCGATCAGTCTTTATCGATATGGCAGGTATCAAATTTTGCGACCAGCACTTTGTACAACGCATTGCGAACCTGCCTGTCATCAAAACTTACCAGGAACAGAAGCGGAGTATGGATCCCAACCATCCCGACTGGACAGTACAATTGGGGTCCCAACCAACCAACCTGGCCGTCTTTCGGGCATATATTGAGGCTTATCTCTGGGTCAATCCAAATACCCATAAAGAAATGACTTTGATTGTCAGATTTCTGCAATCTACTGAACGTGGATTACCCATGGAATACATTGTCTTCAGCAAAGAACAACAATCGGATCTTTTTGAATCAATTTCTGCTGAAATCGTTGATCATATTTTGGCCGTCATCAATGAGTTTGATTTAAGGGTATTTCAGAATCCTTCCGGCAGTGATTTTCGGGAACTTCTCCAGCACCGTTAAGAGGTAAATTAGACAATTGTGGAGGTTCATGGCGCAATGACAAATTGCTGAACAAAACACAATGGCTGAAGACAAATTTTCAACAAAAATCCCAATTATTTAGTCTAAAAATAGTCTGTGGAATTAAAATATTTATAATTTTGCAGAAAAATACTCAATTTAATATCAAATTGAAAGCATCGTGAAGAAAAACAATTTAGAATTTGAGGAGGATTTTAAGGAACAAGCCGTCCAGATTGATGATCTTGACAGGAAGATTCTGAAGCTAATTACCAACAATGCAAGGGTGCCTTTTCTGGAAGTCGCGAGGGAGTGCGGGGTATCCGGTGCAGCAATCCACCAGCGTGTTCAGCGACTGATTGCAATGGGAGTGGTAACTGGTTCTGAATTTATTGTCAGCCCGTCCAGAATGGGCTACAATACCACGGCGTTCATGGGTATATATTTGGAAAAGACCAGTTTTGACAAGAAAGTATTGAAACAATTGAAAGATATACCGGAAGTAGTGGAATGCCACCATACTACCGGTCAATATGCCATTTTCATCAAGATTCAAACCAAGACCAACAAGCACCTGATGAAAATAATTGACACGGATCTTCAAGCCATTGACGGAATTGCACGTACCGAAACCTTTATCTCCCTCGAGCAAGACTTTAAACGCCAAATCCCAATCAAGTAGCAGCATTTCGTCGATACCCAATTATACGAAAGCCCAACGAAAACAGTCGCGCAAAGAAAGCAAGGTTAAGCAAAGCAGATTCCCTTTTGCATAACTTTACATTCTTTGCGCGACCTCTTGTTAATAACGGATTACAATCGTGGTTTAAAACGGCAAATCATCGTTTTCTCCCTCTTTGACAGGCATAAAATCATCCTCATTGTAAGGAGGAGGAGGTGTTTGGTGACCTGTGCCTGCGGTTTTCTCCTGCCGATCGATTTTAAAGGCGTTTACATTGTGGTACCACTTTCCGTTGTATTCGCGACCTTCCAAATTAAAACTCACCTCCAGCTCACTGTTTTTATCACTTTCCCTGATCATCTCTGTTTTGTCATTAAAGAGTGTAAAACAGATCTTTTTTGGAAATCTTTTAGAGTTGATAGGTCACGCCTCCA
>CAZVTL010000178.1:0-8377 GCA_964630075.1 uncultured Tangfeifania sp. | reverse complement strand
GGTTTTACCACCTATTACACCTACAGCATACAAAACCTGGGATCCAACGAAACCTTGCGCAGTGCCTACCGCGCCAGACCGCTGGGAACCATCCGCTATGCAGATCTGACCAATCCGACCGAAACCAACGACAAGGATGTAGAAGGATATGCTTTCTGGATGGGGATCAAAGATACCCAGGTACAGAATCCGATTTTGGAGGTCAGGTCCAGCAACTACAAGGACGAGACCCGTGTCTCCAGCTTCCTGGGCAATGGTTACATCGAATTGACACCCATGAAAGGATTGACCTTCAAATCCTCGCTCTCTGCCTCCGTTTTCAACAGCCGGCGCGGGGTTTTCCAGGGTGCTGATTCAAAAGGAAGACTCAACAAATTGCCTGCAGCCAGCAATAGCTGGAGTTTAAATGGCTCCTATACGTGGGACAACGTGCTAAATTACAAATTTACGACAGGACTGCACAACCTGAATTTCACAGCAGTTCAAAGTGCCCTTTCCGAGCGTTTTGAAACATCCGGAACAACGGTGGAAAACTTATCCTACAACTCCGACTGGTATGCCCTGAATACCGCAGCCCTCATCAACGGCGTCACCAGCGGCCTCACCGAGAGGACCATCCTCTCCTTTATGGGAAGATTCAACTACAACTTCAACGAAAGATACCTGCTTACCTTAACAGGACGCTACGACGGATCTTCTGTACTGGCCGAAGGGAACAAGTGGGCCTTCTTCCCCTCTGTAGCAGTAGCGTGGCGTGCCATTGAGGAGCCTTTTGTCAAGCAACTGAATCTTTTCTCAGACCTTAAACTTCGGGTCAGTTATGGCGAGGTAGGTAACGATGTAGTTGCACCCTACAGCACACAGGCCTATCTCAACAAAACCTCCTATGATTTTGGCGGAGCTGCTGCCTATGGCTATGCACCCAGAAACATTGGCAACTCTGAACTGAAATGGGAAAACAGCGCTGAATACAACATGGGATTAAACATGGGATTCCTGAAGAACAGGATCATTGTTGACCTTGAACTATACAACAAAAAGACCAATGATCTGATCCAAAATGTCGCTATACCTACCTCACTGGGTTACTCTGCCGTAACAGCAAATGTTGGGAAACTGCTGAACAGAGGTATTGAAGTTACCGTGAATACCGTGAATGTACAGCAGAAAGATTTCAAATGGAGCTCCAACATCAACTTCTCCAAAAACCACAATGAAATTCTGGAACTTTACGGAGGTACTGTTACACAGGATATCGCCAACAGTCTCTTTGTAGGCAAATCTCTGAAATCCAATTATTACTACGAATTTGACGGTATCTGGCAAACCAGCGAAGCTGCTGAAGCAACCAAATATGGTCAGGTTCCTGGTTCTGTGAAGGTTGTCGACCAGAACAAGGATGGTAAAATTTCCTCCTCTACCGGTGTTGATGACCGGGTGGTATTGGGAAATCAATTGCCAAAATGGATTGCAGGTATCAACAATACCCTATCCTACAAGAGTTGGGATTTCTCTTTCTTTGTCTACACCCGCCAGGGAGTTCAGTTCCAAAATTCACTGCTGTCGGGAACAATGGGTGAATTGGGAAGTAACCGCTACAACCACCTCAACCTGAACTATTGGACCACCACCAATCCTACCAATGACTATTTCGGAGTCTGGCAAGCCAATCCCTACAGGCAGGCGATTCAATACAAGGATGCAAGTTTTGTACGTCTATCCAACATAACATTGGGCTACAATTTGCCAAAAACAGCCCTTAATGCCATTAAATTCAGCAACTTGAGGCTCTATCTGCAAGCCAACAATCCAAAAGTTTGGACCAAGGAGAAAGGTATCTGGATGGATCCCGAATTTAACTCAGGTACTTACCAGGATGATGTTCCCAATGCAACCTACATCTTTGGAATTAGTGCTTCTTTCTGATTTTGAAAAACAATGTATAAAATTATTACTCCAATGAAAAAATTCAATATACGAAATTTCGTCCTGGCTATGCTGCTGTTTTTTATGGGCACAGGATGTGCAGATTTCTTAAAAGAGGAATCTATTTCCAACATCACCACAGATTCCTATGTGATCAATGAGGCAGGTTATGAAGACCTGGTAAAATCGTGCTATCCACTCCTTCGGGATTATATTCTCAACTATGCATTGGTTTTGCCCGGAACAGACATGTTCCAGGCTGGAAACTGGAATGAGAAAGCCATTGGCGATGGACCATACGTAGATCAGTATGACATCAGGCTAAACGCTTCGGCTGGTGAGGTCCAGTCGTTCTGGGATATCCTCTACCGCAACATTGGCCGGACCAATGCAGCCATAAGCCGTGCAGATGGCATCACCTATGCAGTTGCCACCAAAAAGGCGGCCCGGGTTGCGGAAGCCAAATTTATCCGGGCACTGAGTTACTTCTATGTGGTGCAGACCTGGGGTGATGCTCCAATGCCGCTCACAGAGACCGTTGCCGCCGACAAAGCCGTTGTAAGGACACCTTCGGCAGCTATTTATACCCAGATTCTGAAAGACCTTACGGATGCAGAGGCAGCATTGCCGGTTACTGCCACCGATTATGGACGTGTGACAAAGGGTGCCGCTCAGTTTTTGCTGGCACGCGTCTACCTGACCCGTGGATGGAACTTCAAAAGCTCCCTGGGAGGTACAGCAAGTGACTTCAAATCAGCCCTGGATTATGCAGACAAGGTAATTGCAGCCTATCCGCTGGTTGCCAAATACAATACGCTCTTCCCAACCCGTTCCAACAATCCGCTAACCCAGTATACCGGAGCCCAGAACGATAAAAACTCAGAGGTGGTCTTCCCCATTCAGTACAATGCCGATGCATTGACCAATGCCATGGAGGTTCCGTATCCAAGTACAGCAACGAGAGAGCCAGGTAACTATTACCATTCGATCTTCCCGGGCAATGGCGAGTTGGTTGGAAATGCTGGAAGGACAAGTGATTACAACCGTAGCTTGGGCCAAAATCAACCTACCCCTTCCTCCTACCGTTTCTTCGATCCGCAAAAAGACAGCCGCTATAGCCACGATTTTGTCAACGCTGTCTGGGCTTTGAAGGCTGTTTCCAATTATGCATACAGCTTTACGGATGCCAACAAGAAGGTGAGTTATGCAGTAGGTGATACCGTCGCTTTCTGGACTCCCTGGAACAAACCTGCACCTGTTGCACAAAAAGGTATAGATGAGGGTGGAACCAAAAAGTATGCGGTAATGAACCTCGACCAGATCATCACCGGAGTTCAAATTTCCCGGCTTACGGCTGCCACTCCTTCCATGTGGAAATTCTGGCAACCGGGAATTACCTACGGGGATGGCTACGGAACCTTCGACTTCGCCCTATTCCGCTCGGCAGAAGCATATCTGATCGCATCAGAAGCAATTCTGAAAGGAGCCGGCAATGGAACCCTGGGCGGCGCAGATGTCTATTACAACAAGGTACTCGACCGCGCTGTTGGAGTTGGGGTAGATCCGCTTCGTGCCAAATATCCCGAAGATCTTACCAACTTTGAAACTGTCTCCTACCGGGCGACTCCATCCACCATCACCATCGACATGGTGCTGGATGAAAGTGGTCGCGAATTGTTCGGTGAATTCAACCGTTGGTTCGACCTGAAGCGGACCGGTAAACTCATCGAACGTGCCAAGAAATACAACTTCTGGACAAAAGCCAAGGGGGTACCGACCGACAACAGTCTGGTTCGTCCGATCCCACAAAGTGAAATTGACCGCTCAGCTCCGGCAATTCAACAAAATCCGGGTTACTAATAGAAAATTTCAATGTGTTTAAAAAGGAGGAGAAGAAGTATCCATCTTCTCCTCCTTTTTCTTAAAGTGCATTATAATGCAATTTAAATCATCGTGTTCAATGGGTAATACCATTGAAAACCTGAATTAAGTTTTGATCGCGATATATCGTCCGGGCCAATCAGTGAATTCTAACTCCGATAAAAAAATAGCATGGAAAAAAGAGTTATCACAGCAATTTTGGTTTTTATATGTTTTAATTCCTATTCGCAGAAATTTCAATTAACGGATTTTGCAATTTCTTTATCGGCTCTGGTACAACCCGAAGAACATATCTGGGTTAATAGCGGCTTTTCTACTGTCAGCCCAAAGCAAAACACGGTAACTGGAGTCAGGGGATTTGTATCGCCACCATTGGCTGCAACCGATTTTTCCTTCAAATTAAACTTTGTTGTAAACGACCATTTGGTGCCCGACGCCGGCAGCTTCGGTAAGAACGATTGTGGTTTGCTCTATTCTGGTGGCACATGGCAACCTGATCGAATCATAAGAAATGGCACATACCACCAAATTACTGAAGCGGGATTAATTTCTATTTATCTAACAAGTGAATTGATTCCCCTGTATGGAGAGGCCGGTTTTATTCTAAAATGTAGAATAAAGAACAGGGATGCAAAAAAAATTAGGGTAAAGATGATGCCCGATATCAAAGCGGGTAAACCCGATTATTATTCCCTTGACAGCTGGAAATTCAGTCCCCCAAAAGGAACAAAAGAAGCCAGCAGAATTGACTCAACGACGTGGCAAAACGAAACGGTTAAAATATGTCTTTACAATGATGCAGATGAACTTATTGTAGATCCTGACAAAGAGAAGGTCTTTTATTATGCCTTTGTAATATATCCTCGTGACAAAGCGCCCGCAAAAAATATCGATTACTGCCTTTTAGAGTCATCCACAAAAAAAGCATGGGAACTCCGATTGGATAAATATCTAAAGAATATTCCCGTCATTTCAAGCAATATAGATGGTTTAAAGGAGTATTATAATCATTCCTTAATCAGTGGATTGGTTACCATTTGGGAAAATCCATCCTATAAACACAATCCACATCTTTCTACAAGTGGTATGGATGGAGGTGCTGTCTGTACTTACTTATGGGATTGGGGCGGATATATTCAACATATCATGCCTCTAATTTTGGGGAAGGAGATCAAAGAGCTGGCGATGTCTTTTAAAGGAGTTGACTTAACCAGAAATTATGCTTATGCTCCAGATGGCACAGGAGTAGGCGTAAAGTATTCATACAGCGTATATTCCTTTACAAGTCTTGTATGGAATGTTTTTCTCACAACAGGAGCAGATTTTGAGCTGTTCGAAGAGGTAAAAAGACTGGTCTTTATCGATGAAAAACAGAGAAAACCAGGAGAAGTTCTAATAGATTATGGCGTTCAGCAAAATCTTCTCGAAATGAGGGGGGCCGGATGGGAGCATTATGTTGCCAGTCCGAATGCCGAACGGGCATGGAATCTGGAGCGTTTGTCAGATATGGCGACCATGCTGGGAAAGAATCAGAAAGAACAATTGCAATGGAGATTACTGGCTGATTCGATAAAAAATTCGATAAAAAATGAACTTTGGGACAAAGACTCTGCATGGTTTAAAACACTGTATCCTTCGGGTCACAATGAAATTTGCTATTCAATTCAGGGATTTGATGCATTAAATGCACTTGGTGACAAGGCACTGATAAAAAATGCCTTGAGGCACGTACCCAAATTCCTGGGAAATAATGGGATTACCAGCGTGGCCTTTACCGACAAGTTGCATTTTGAAGAGCTTGATACCGATTGGTCAGGTGGCGGGGCCTATACCGGTGATGGTCCTCAGCTTGCCTTGTTTCTATATAATTATGATTATCCGGATATTGCCTGGGATGTTCTAAAAAGGTTTTTATGGATGGGTAAACACATGGCCTATTATCCGCAGGAATTATACTATAATCGTCCGCAATCTCCTGCCCATAAAAGAGCAAATATCATATCGGGCATAGCTGGTGCCCAGACCATCCTGTTTGGAATTATTGGTATCAGATATGAAATTGATGGAAGCATTTACATCGATCCACAACCTCCCCATGCATCAGAAATACAAGTGACTGATCTAAGAATAGATGGCAAATCTGTTGATATAAAATTAAATAACGGTAGTTTGAAAGTTAGTGTCGATAAAAAAATCTTTTATAACGGTAAAACAAAAAGATTAAAGATTATAGAAAAAAGAGTCGGGGAAATAGGTTGATAAATTGAACTTAAAAAACTTCCCGTGAAAATCATTTTGTTTGTTTTTATGCTGGTAAGCCTGTCTGCTCAACCACAAAGTCCCTGGAAACATCACGTTATTGACAATTCGCTGGGTGGTGCCGATGGGGTAAAACTTGCAGATATCAACAAGGATGGTCGATTGGATGTGTTGATTTGTGAAGAAAACTTTGGGCCCAACAGCGAGGGACTTGGGGTTGTCTGGTACGAAAATCCTGTGAACTAATTTGATGGATGGCTATGAAAAAGAAATGGATCATTGTACTGATTTCAATTGTACTGGGCTTGCCTGTTCTACTCTATGCGTCAATCAGCTATTTCGCAGGTGCAGGAAGGAAAACGGGAGAACAACTTCCCTTGGGAAATATTGAAATTCCGGTTAAACGAACGATCCATTTCAACAATAGTTCGAAAATCCAGGAAGAAATAGTTGAATTCTGGTCGAAAGGTAAAGTCACGGATTGGGTAGATGGAGAAAAAATCGACCTGAAGAATCCAAGAACTGTTTTGGGGTGTTTATTGTCAGGCAAACGTATTGAAGAGATCAACCAATACCTCCTCAAACAGCGATCCACCGGAAATGAAGGTTCACGCTGGCTGTTAAATCCCAGAGGGGGGTATGATTTCAATGCCATGGCTTTCACTCCTGTGCTTTTCCTGTTCGGCGATAAGCCCGAACTGCTCTATCCTGCCACCAAAAAGCATCTAGTCAACAATATCCTCACCATTGAAGGTGCCGGTTTTACCAGGAATGTGCCCCATGCAGGTTTTCAGGATTCTGAAAATCATGTCCTAATGGCAGAGAGTGCACGCTATTTAAAAAATCAGTGGCTCCGCGAAAATGGAAATAACTCACCTGAATACAATAACAGTACCAACGGTGTGGAAGTCGGTCTGAAGGGGTTCCTGGAAGAAATCCTTGCATATGGCGTTTATGAATTCAATTCAGACCCCTACCTGGGCTATACCTATTCTTCCCTGTTGAACCTGAATGCCTTTGCGAACGGGGAAGTGAGGGATCTTGCTACGAAAATCCTGGACATGATCAACTGGCAATATGCTTTGAACAGCTTTCAATTCAAGCATTTTCCTCCCTACCGGAGATTGTTCAAGGATAAGATCAATCCGGAAATTGTTTCGGATTATCATTCTGTGATGATGATGGTGTGGGCCGGTTTCCAGGATGATTCGCTTAAAACAGACATTACGCAAGGAAAACATGTCGCGCTGTGGGCTGCCATGTTGCCCTACCGTCCAGCAGACAAGGTGATTGAATGGACCTTGAACAAGCCGAATCCCTATTTTGTAAAGATGGGACATGGTTACAATTCATGTCCGGAAATTTGCTCGGGAGACAAGGACTATTTGCTTTCTGCGGGGGGGGCCAACCAGGGCAGGCGCTCCATGATCATGAGCAAACCTACGGTTCTATTCCTGAACGATGATGCGCAAACCTTGGAGGAGACTTTTCATGCCTACGGTCCGGGGGAGGATTTTATGAAATGGAACAATACAGGAGTTTGTGAGGATTTTTCATGCACCAAAGGAATGGTACATATCCCGGCAGGTAAGAAGGCAGTACTCACTTCGGATGAATGGCAGATATTTACCATTGCGGAAGGCATATTTTTGGCCATCTATTCAAAAAAAGATCTGGGACTGATGGTAATTGTCAGGGCCCATTGCGCTATGGAAGCGATGGAAACCATTGCAAACAGTAATCCTGATAAGAATTTATTTTACAAACAATTCAAACATCCCAACGGCAATTTGATCGAATATGACCTGGATTCACCCAAAGACACCTGGGTAATAAAAAGTATAAATAACCAGCCGGTCAACAGGCAGTTTGACCACTGGCCATTTTTTGAGGGCCATATCGATGGGGTAAAGGGTCCAGCATCCCCTGTTTGAAATTTGAGTTTCGGTCAGGAAAAAAGGGTAAACTTAAGTTAAAATGTGCATGAAATTTTTGCTGTTACTTGGTCTTTCAATGCTTGTGCTTGCCAGTGGCAAACCACAAAATAGCAGTGCGTCCAACAAAGTCCCTGCAAAGGCACCCTATCCGAAAATCAGGATTTGGCCCACTCCAGCTTCAGGTGAGGAGCCCAAATTCAATTCCCCCAGCTTACAGTGGCCAACCAGGAAAAAAGCCACCTATAGCATCAGAATCTCCTCCTCAAGGGATTTCAGGAACAATCTGACTGAAAAGCAGGGGCTCCCGTATGCTATTTTCAATCCGCACAAAATATTGAATCCGGGAACCTGGTACTGGCAATACAGGGTCAATG